>JAAZPT010000028.1 GCA_012797085.1 Christensenellaceae bacterium
GTATCTTTCAATCAGATTGAGATTATTTTAATTTTAGCTGATTAAACCCTATATGCGCTTTTATTATTAATATAGAATCGTTCTAAATATGGTGTTTTTTTTAATTTATTAATAATAACCATATTTCTTTCAATATCACCATCTGATATTTTATAGTTAATTATTTTTATGTTTCCACCGCCTAAAGTTTTAATAGCATTTTTTGCATTTTTAACTTCATCAAAGGCAGTTTTACTTTTATAACATAAAGAAAAACAATTTATTTTAACAAAAGGAAGCAAATACTCACTTAATATTGATAATGGAGCAACAGCTCTTGCAATAGCATAATCAAAATGCTCCCTAAATTGAAAATTTAATGCTGCATCTTCTGCTCTAGCATGAATTGTATAAACATTTTTTAAACCCAATTGATTAACAACTTCATTTAAAAATTCAACTCGCTTTTTTAGCGAATCTAACAAATAAAACCGAGAGCTTTCTTTAAATATTGCAATGGGAATTCCCGGCAAACCGGCCCCGGTACCAACATCAATTACTTTAACATTTTCAAATTTTATATCATTAATTTTTAAAATTGCAAGTGAATCAATATAGTGTTTATCTACAGCATCAATATTGTCAACAATTCTTGTTAGATTGAACTTTTTGTTCCATTCCAATAATAATTCATGATAAGCAATAAGCTTGCCAATTTTTTCATTATTAAAAGGTATTTTGAATTTATCTAATTGTTCTTTTAAATAATTATACACTATTTATCAACAACTTTTTTTAAAAAGTATTTCCCCCATGCTAATACTTCTCTTCCATAATTTTTTACCCAAAATTTAGGCTCTGTTGGGCTCGATATGCCCTGTGGCTCAAGGCCATAATCTTTAGCAATTGCCATGGCTCTTGGTATGTGATAATCACTTGTTATAATTATTGGTTTACTAAGGTTTTTACTCTTCAATATTTCCATAGATTTTTCAATATTCTCATAAGTAGAGTATGAATTGGTTTCAGCAATAACATGTTCTTCTTTAACGCCATTTTCGATTAACCATTTTTTCATAGCTAAGCCTTCACTTATTGGTTCATTAACGCCTTGTCCCCCGGAAGCGACTATTAATTGTGGATTTTTGTTATAAATATCTAAGGCTTTACTCAACCTTAAATGCAGTTGTTTAGATAAACTTCCATCTTCTTTAACCTGACAACCAAGTATTATTATTGAGTCAAAAGAATTTGGGGGTTTTAATATGTTTCCTTTAACAACTATAAATGTTAAAAGAATTAAAACAGATATTATACTTATTGAGAATAATATTAAAATGATTTTTTTCATTTTTCCTCTATTCTTTAATGTCTACTTTTTCCCTATTTTTCATACTAAATATACAAGTTGGAGCAACAATAATATGATCTATTAAAACCACATCAATCATATTTAACATTTTGTCAATTTGTATGGTTGTATTTTCATCCTCCTTTGAAGGAAAACAATTGCCACTGGGATGATTATGACAAATTATTGCATAGTTAGCATTTGTTCTAATAACAGCGCTTGCTATTAATTTTGGATAAGCTCTCACTTCATTATTTGTTCCCTTAGATATAAGAACATTTCCAACTACTTGATAAGCAGAATTTAAACATACAACATAAAAATTTTCAAGCTTTTTATGTTTCAAAAGCCAATTGCAATATTTATAAACTTCACTATTCGTTTTTAGTAAAGGTTTGTTGCCCATTTTACTTTTTATATAAGCGCTATATGTTGGTAGTAATAAATTTAATAATATTGCTGCATTATGTCCAATACCATTAACCTTACATAAATCATCATAACTTGCTTCAAATACAGCATCTAATGATCCAAAATAATCAATTAAATTATGTGCAAGCACATTTGTATCCTTTTGTGGTATTGCATAAAAAAGCAATAGTTCAAGTAATTCATGGGGTGCGAAAGATAATGCTCCTTCCGATAAAAATCTATCTTTTACTCTCTCGCGTCTCCCTTTATGAATAATCTAAATCACCACCTAAC
>JAAZPT010000214.1 GCA_012797085.1 Christensenellaceae bacterium
AAAGCCTATAAACGTGCGCAATGTTTGGGATATAGATAATGTAAAAATGACTTATGACGAAGCTATAAAATTCGCCATCTCCAAATTGCAAATAAATGAAAAGGATATAAACATAATATTATCCCACCAATTTGTTACAGGAGCTAAAACAAGTGATAGCGAAGAAACTACTGTTGGCGGCTTGGATAATATTGAGGCTGCGGCTTATGATGCCTTTGACTATGTGGCATTAGGCCATATACACACAAAACAACATATCGGCAGGGAAAGCCTATGCTACTGCGGTACACCCTTAAAATATTCCTTTTCCGAAGTTAATATTGAAAAATGCACCCTGATTGTTGATGTAAAGGGAAAGAATGATATACAATTTAAAGCTATACCTTTAAAGCCCCTAAGGGATATGCGCTTGCTTAAAGGAAGCTATAACGATATTACAAGCCGAGATTATTATAAAAATACCAACACGGAGGATTATGTTAAAGCTGTACTCAGTGATGATATAGAAATACCCGAGGCTATAAACAGGCTTAGGCAAATATACCCTAACATTATGGCCTTGGAATATAAAAATAAACGCAGCGCTATTATACAGGATATCGAAGCTCATGATGAAAACACACAAATTAGCCCCCTGGATTTTTACAGTCAATTACATGAGGCACAAAATAACAGCCCTATGACAACAGAGCAAAGGGAATACATGAGCACATTAATTCAAAATATATGGGAGAGCGAAGTATGAGACCTTTACAATTAACAATGCAAGCCTTTGGCCCTTATATAAATAAAACCACAATAGACTTTGAGAGTTTAGGCATAGGCTCCGTTTATTTAATAACCGGGGATACAGGCTCAGGAAAAACCATGATATTTGATGCCATAGTATTTGCCCTATATGGTACAGCAAGCGGTGAAGGCAGAAGCAATGATCTGTTAAGAAGCCGTTCCGCAGGCCCTGACGAGTCAACATTTGTAGAGCTTTTATTTGAGTATCACGGAAAAAAATATTTAGTAAGGCGCAACCCGGAGTATATGCGAAAAAGCAAGCGCGGAACCGGTGAAACAAGCGAAAAGGCATCTGCAGAGCTGCATTTTCTTGACGGAAGGCCGTCAATATCCGGCTTAGTTGAAGTAAATAATCAGTTGGAAAGCATTATAGGCATTAATAAGGATCAATTTACCCAAATAGCAATGATAGCTCAAGGGGATTTTTTAAAAATTCTAAGGGCTGACACTAAGGAAAGAATTGAGACATTCAGCCGTATATTCAACACAAAAAACTATAGAATTTTACAAGAAAAAATAAAAAGCGACTGCTCTGTATATGATGGCGAGGTTAAAAAGCTAAGGGACAAAATTATTCAAAATTGCGAGAGTATAACACCCGCTGTTGATGATGAGAGTAAGCTTGATTATTGGTTGAGCCTTAAAAATGTTGATGATATAAGCGAAATTATTGAGCTTATTGATGTTGCCATTGCTGAAAACAAAGAAGAATTAAAAATTAATGAAGAACAAAATCTTTTAAAGGATAAGTCCTTACAAAGCTTAAACGAAGAAATAGGCAGGCTTGAAAACCTTTTGGCTTTAAAGAAAGATCTCGAAAATAAAAAAAAGGACTATGCCAATAATTTAGAAGCTTATAACCTGTTGCAAAAAAGCTATGATGCAAAAAAATTATTAGTACCGGAAAACGATAAAAAGAAGTTGCAAATAGAAAAACTGCAAAGCTTTTACCCTCAATATGACGAGCTTGAACAAAACAATGCTGAACATGCAAAAAACAGCAAGAATTTAAATGATGTAATTAAAGCCTTGTCCATACAAAAATCAAATGTGGAAAAACTTGAAAACGAAATTAAAAGCTTTAATGATGAACTTTTACAATTAAAAGACGTAGATGTGGATTTAGTTAAAATAGAACACAGCATTGATCAAATTAACAAAACAAATGAGGAATATATTGATTTAAATAAAGAATACCAAAGTTACAGGTTAATAAAAATTGAATTGGCAAAAGCACAAGCCGATGCAGAAAAAGCGATTTTAGCCTCTAATGTTAAAAGCGAAGAATATAATAAAAAGAATACAGAGTTTTTAAAAAACCAGGCCGGAATATTGGCTAAAAACCTGAAACCCGGTAAAAGCTGCCCCGTTTGCGGCTCAATTAATCACCCGAAACCCGCTACATTAACCGATTCAACTATAAGTAAAGAGGCTTTAGAAAAGCTTAAAAACCAAAGCAATGAGTTTGAAAAAAAAGCAAA
>JAAZPT010000215.1 GCA_012797085.1 Christensenellaceae bacterium
CAATAAACTTCCCCGATGCTGCCTTTAGGCAATATATTGTTGATAATGCCGATGTTTCTCCAAAGGATAATTGCTTATCACAACAGGAGGCGGATGCTGTAACTGATATAAATGTTGATAAATTAGGTATAAGCAGCATTAAAGGAATAGAGTTTTTTGCCAATTTAAAAGAGCTGTCTTGTGGTTACAACAATTTATCAAGTTTGGATATTTCTAAAAACATTAATTTAATGGGCTTGGATTGCCGATTTAACAGCTTAACTACTTTAGATGTGTCTAAAAATATAGGTTTGAAATTTTTATGTTGCGGAAGCAATAATCTAAAAGCTTTAGATGTATCCAAGAACATTAATTTAAATGATTTATGGTGTTGGCACAATAATTTAACCTCCCTAAACCTTGAAAACAACAAGGCTTTAGGAATGATAAGTGTACATACTCAAATACGTACTGTTACAAACTTCCCCAACAATACACATGTTTTAAAATTTGCCGATTTTAACCCCAACATAGATCCTAACAAAATAATAAATATTCAAGGTGCAAAATTGGATATAGCAAACAGGGCTTTTACAAATGTTATTCCCGGAACCGATATTAAATACGATTATATATGCGACATAGACCCTTACAGGGATTTTATGGATGTTACAATTAAATTAGTATCAACACCAATAATAAACCCTCCAAAAACAGGGGATAACAGTAATTTAGCTTTATATATAATGTTGCTAACAATGTCACTTATTGTATTAAGCGTCTTTTATATGAAAGCTAAGAAGAAAAAATAATTTTCATCAAACCACAGCTGATGCTGTGGTTTTTTATTGCAACAAATACTAATTGTTTTAAAGGAACATACATTATTATATTTGCATAATATTGCTTTGTATATTTGCCATAAGCTCGTCCTTGCCGTCGAAGTTCATCATGGATATGCAGGCAAGGGCCTGTTGGGCGTTGGTGGGGTCAAAAAAGCCCAGCTTATAGAACTCCTTGGCAAGCTCATTTTGTGCCAATGTGGAAAAGGGGCTCGCCTTTTGGGGATGTATAACAATATCGTACTCGGGTATGCGCCAGCCCATATCCTCCCCGGCGATAAGGCTCTGTTTTTTCGCCTGCATATCCTCATTAGTGAAGCTTATAAAGCGGTTGTTTTTGCCCTCTATTATGTTTATTTGTCGTGGGCTTGTATAAAATTGGCGTATAAGCTCAACGCAGAGCATACAAACATCGGTAAAGGCTCGGTAGGCACTTTTTATCATGTCCCTGCTTAGTTTGTTGCCCGCCTCCTGTAAGGCTGCAATGGCACTTGCGGCGGTAATGCCCCCTGCAGTGGAGCCCTGATTGAAATCCCTGTTGCCGGCGGTTTCTTTTATTTCATCAACTTTGCTGTGCAAAAGGTTCAGGCAGAGGCTATCCAAGGGGTTTACGTTTATCTCCCTTATGGCATCATCATTGAGGCTGCCCGCCACATGCACAAAGGGACGGTTAAAATCGGCAAATTCCTCCTCATTTACACCTCCGTCAATGCGAATAAAAAAACGCTTTTTTGATGACAGCCGAGCATGGTCAAGCAAGGCTTGGTTTATAGCATCTATGGCAGTTTGAGCATCCTTCATAATATCCATATAGCCGAAACCAACGGGGGAGCCCTTTACTGTGAAAAGGGTGTCGCACACAAAGGGGTACATTCCATGGCTGTAAAAGCCCTTGTCACACAGGGTTTCATCATTTTGTGAGGCGTATATAATACTGTCCCCAGCATATTTACAATAGTGAAGTATTCTTTTGCCATTATTGTTAGTCGTTTTATAATACCAATCTATTACGGGTATAAGGTTTTTGCGGGTGATGCCCCTTAAAAGATAGCTTTGCCCCGTAGGTATTTTTATATTGGGATATTTTTTTGTAAAATTATCCTCATTTATATAGCTTACATAAAACACATTGGCGGAGTCCTGAATATCATCTATTCCCGGCTCCCAATAAAAGCGCAGTATATCTATATTTTTAATGTGGACATCGCCAAAGGGACGGTTTTTATCCCTGTTCCAAAATACGCCCTGTATGGCTGTGCCGTATTTCAGCTTGCTCCACCACATATCGGAGTATACTCCCTCATAGCGATTATGGCGAAGTATTACAGGCAATACGTCCCTTAGGCTTTCCGCCTGTTGTTTATCCTCGGGATGCCTTGGCAATACTATGGCCTGGGGGTAGTTATCCATGGCATCGGCGTGTTTATTGAGCAAGGCGTTTATAAGCCATGCGGATTTTGTACCTTTGCCCTGTTCCATGCGCCAAAAGGCCTCGTTTTCCCTTATGCGGGCATGCAATGGCGACAAATCCATGGCATATTGTTGTAAGCTCTCCGTTGCGTTTAAAATATCCTGTTTTTGCAGTTTTCTCATATAATCTCCCTTTTGTTAATCAATTTCCCTTGGGCTAAGTATTATTACACCTGTTTGTGCTGTATCCCTTGCATCCTCATCTTTTTGCAGGCTGTTTAGTATATCAACAACTTCCTTTATCATTTTAGTATCGGGTCTTTTTAAAATAAGCTCGTTTATTGTGCTTACGGTTTCGCCATATTCGTTTTTTACTTTATCGTTTATATGATAACGGTAAAAGCAATACTCATCTGTTAGCATATTATAGAGCCTGGAAAGTATTATATTTTTACAGTCCTCCGCCTGAGTAATAATACCACCTCCTAACAAATTTACTATAACATACCGCAATTTTTTAAAGCGCAAAAAAAGCCCTTTTATTATGGCATCAAAAGGGCTTTACAGCTATGTTAAATTGAGTTTCATAAAAATATTACGCGGCCTTATATTCCATAAACGGCTATACCGAAAAGCGCCGCAATAAGTATGAGTGTAATTGGGGAAATTTTCTTTTTAAGTACGGGTTTTGAACCCCAATAAATTGCTCCTAAGGCAATTGTAATAATACTTGCCGTAATATCAAGCTTTGAATTTAGAGGTAAAACATTCCTTATTATCATATAAGCCCCTGTAGCTAATATAATTCCCATAATGCAAGGCTTTACGCCCTTTAATACGGCTTGCACATACTTGTTGTTTTTAAAGCTTTGCATAACTGCCGTAATAAGCAATATGGTAATAAAAGAGGGCAAAACAACTGCCAATGTGGCTAATGCCGAGCCTAAAAAGCCTGCCTGGCTGCTGCCTATATATGTTGCAAGGTTTACCATAATGGGGCCCGGTGTGCTTTCGCTAACGGCTATCATATATGTAAGCATTTCATCATTAAGCCATCCATAGGATAAAACAACATCACGAATAAGGGGAATTGCGCCATATGCTCCTCCAAAGGAAAATGCGCCCACACGCAAAAAACCCATAAATAAATCCCAATAGATCAAGCCCTTACACCGCCCTTCTTGCTTATATTAAATACAAATAAGCCTATAAGCGCCGCTATTAATATAAGGCTTATGGTTGAAAAATTCCAGGAGAAAATATTTATCAAAAGCATGGCTATAAAAGAGCAAAGCAATATTGTTCTTGAAAAAGCATTCTTTTTCATCTTTTTAATCATTTTTATAGCCGCATCTAAAATTAAAAGTCCAACTGCAAGCTTTATGCCCTTAAAAGCCGAGGCGATAATTGTAATTTCCA
>JAAZPT010000216.1 GCA_012797085.1 Christensenellaceae bacterium
CAAGTTTTGGTCTGAAATAGAGTATGAGGGAAAAATATATTATTGTTTAAACAAAAATATTGCTTTCAACTAATGGTGGATTTATGATAAATAATAATTTATTAAAAGAAGATGAAACTATTGATGATCTTCAAATAAATAATTTGTATATAATACAAAAAAGAAATGGATATAAATTTGGAACGGATCCCGTACTATTAACTAATTTTGCGCATATAAGGAAATTTGATTTTGTCGTTGATTTTGGTACCGGTACCGGAATAATTCCCATACTGATGAGTGCTAAATATCCATTAACTAAGTTTGCTGCTTTTGAAATTCAAAATGAGATGGCTGAAATGGCTCAAAGAAGTATAATATTAAATAATTTAGAAGATATTATCAAAATATATAATGAAGATTTAGTAAATGCTAATAAAATTATTGGAAATGAGTTGGCCGATTTTGTGGTTTGTAATCCACCATATGGAAAAATTAACAGTACCTTGCTTAATAAAAATCAAAACAAACGTTTTTCAAAACACGAGTATAATATAGGCCTTGAAGATATTATTGAATCCGCATTTAAAATATTAAGGTATGGCGGCAAGTTGGCAATGTGTATTCCTAGTGCGAGACTTTTGGAATTAATGAATTGCTTTCAAAAATTTAATATTGAACCTAAACGTTTGCTATTGGTTCAATCATATATTCATAAAGCGCCTTATTTAGCCTTATTGGAAGGGGTTAAAGGAGGAAGAAGCGGATTACATATTCTAAAACCATTAATAATATATAATGAAGATAGAAGTATGTCTGATGAAGCTAAAATTATATATAATAAAAAAACCTCTTGAGTTATCAAGAGGTTTTGCCATACAGCAGATTCAAAAAAATACCGGATTTTGCGTAGTTAATAATAATTATTATAAAGATAATTTATATATGCAAATACTCAGCGATTATGAATCTTGAACAATCATTATTCGTGACTGTTACGACGTTCTGCGAAACATTCGCTGCAGTAAATAGGGCGATCGTTGCGCGGGATAAAAGGAACTGTTACAGGTGCACCACATTCAGCACATTGCGTATCGAAAGATTCGCGTGGGCCATTTGATGCATTACGACGTTGTTGCTTGCGATTGCGACGGCAATCAGGGCAACGACCAGGTTCGTTTTGGAACCCTTTTTCTGCATAGAACTCTTGTTCACCAGCTGTAAAAACGAACTCGGAACCACAGTCTTTGCAAGCAATAGTTTTGTCTTGGAACATTGGTATTAAACCCCCTAAAATTATAAGATTACATTGGCTGACCTGATTTTTGACCCCACACACGCCAGCTGGAAAGTTTGCTCATCGCATTTGCGCCCTACTTGCTTCCTCTCGGTTTATACCGGCTGGACTTACACCTAGACCGCACCATGATTTTTAGCATTTTGCTAAATTACGTGGACCGTTTTGCCTGCGGCTGGCATCGGCTTTCAATCACAGACCCATTGCAATCTTCGTAATTATATATTATTTGCAATAAAAATACAAGGGTTTTTATACAAGTAATAATAAATGAATTTGTAATGTTTAAATTTTATATAACTTTTAAATAAACAAAATATATGTTATAATTACATATACGTTTAAAAACGAAATTTATTTTTAGGAGGTTTTATTTAATGAAAAAACTTTTGGCAATTTTTTTAACATTAACAATGGTATTAGGCTTAGC
>JAAZPT010000217.1 GCA_012797085.1 Christensenellaceae bacterium
ACTACCAAAACCCCCCTTCACAAAACAAATTAAGCCCCCTAAATTTTACAAGGGAAAGCTTGAACGATATATACGATAAATCAATGGGCAAGTTGGATAATATTATATTCAATAATATATTGGGCCTGTCAAAGCAATCCGCAACGGAAATCGCCTTTAGAATTGCCAAAAAGTATGATGCCTTTAAGGATGATATAAACAGCGATATTTTTGCCGATAAACTCATAGATTTTTTTAAAAACCTGCATGAGCTTTATAAGCCCAACATTGTTTTTGATGCCGATAAAAACCCTGTGGATTTCTTTCCCTTTGAATACAGCCAATATATAGATTCCAATCTGCTGTATACCAACAGCATAAGCGCCGCCATGGATATATTCTATTCAAAGCGGGATTTAAGGAACAGAATAAGCCAACAGAGTGCAAGCCTGCGCAAGCTTATAAGCAACCTTATTGCAAGAACGGAAAACAAGCTGAACCAAATTGAAAACATATTGGCAAGCACAAAACAGGCGGAGGAGTTTAAGCTGTATGGGGAGCTTTTAACATCATCCTTCCATGAGCTTAAAAATGTTCCCAAGGGCAGCGAAACCGTATACCTTACAAATTATTATCTGGAGGGAATGCCCAAAGTTGCCATACCCTTAAACCCAACAATGTCCTTTAGTGAAAACGCTCAAAACTACTTTAAAAAGTACAGAAAACATCGTACAGCGGTAGAGCTTGCCGGGGATCAAAAAAAGGATATACTTCGTGATTTAATGTTTTTGGAAGGCAATATGCTGGACTTGGACAACTGCACAACTGTTGCGGAGATTGCCGAAATTAAGCAAGCCCTTATAGATGCCAAGTTTATAAAGAAAGATAAATTGAAAAACAAAGGCAAAAACAACTCCCTAAGCAAGCCCCTGCACTTTGTATCCCCTGACGGCATAGATATATTTGTGGGCAAAAACAGCACCCAGAATGACATGCTTACAAGCAAGGCAAAGCCCGATGAAACCTGGTTGCATGTTCAAAATATGCCGGGCTCCCATGTAATAATAAAAAGCGAGCAGACTATACCCGATGCCACATTATTGTTTGCCGCAAAAATTGCCGCATTTTTCAGCAAAGGAAGAACAAGCCCCAGGGTTGATATAGATTACACATTAAAAAAACATGTAAAAAAACCCTCTGGCTCTCCCTTGGGTTTTGTAACATATAAGAATTTTAAGACGATTTTAGTGGCTTTAGATGATGAAGATTTAAGTTTTTTCAAAAGTAAAATATAGTTATTGCAGTTTGTATTATTATATTTTTTGTGATAAAATTTAAATATATACACCTAAAGGTGTAAAAATAATATTATTTAGGAGGAATTCTATGAAAAAATTCAGTATTTTGCTTGTAATAATGCTTTTATTCAGCATGTTTACAACAGCTGTTACGGCAGAAGAAACCGGCAGCATTTATTTTTTAAACTATAAACCCGAGGTAACGGAAGCCTTTGAAAAAATCGCTAAGGCTTACCAGGACGAAACAGGCGTTCCAACACGTGTTGTAACAGCAGCATCAGGAACATATGCTCAAACATTAACAAAGGAAATGGATAAGGAAGAGGCTCCCACAATATTCGTTGTAGACTCACCCCTTATGTTCTCCCAATGGCAAAGCTATACGGCAGATTTAACAGATTCAAAACTTGCTTCATTCTTAGCCGATGATACCTACACAATGAAGGCCGATGACAAAATTTACGGTATATCCTACGCTTTGGAAGCTTGGGGCATAATCGTAAATAAAGACATTTTAAACAAGTATTTCGAAATGGAAGGCAAAGCTACGGAAGTTAGCTCAATAGATGATCTATATACATTTGCCAACCTAAAGGCCGTTGTTGAAGATATGCAAGCCAATAAAGACAAATTGGGTATTGAAGGCGTATTTGCATCCACATCAATGAAACCCGGCGATGACTGGAGATTCCAAACTCACCTTATGAACACACCCCTATATTGGGAATTTGATAAGGATATTGATCTCGCAGGCGAAATTCCAAGCTTTGAATTTAAATATGCAGAGAACTTCAAAAACATATTTGACCTGTATTTAAACAACTCAATTATAGACCGTAAACTTGTTGGTCAAAAAACCGTATCCGACTCCATGGCGGAATTCTCATTGGGCAAATGCGCAATGGTTCAAAACGGCGACTGGAGCTGGGGCCAAATTACAGGCACGGAAGGCACAGTAGTTAAACCTGAAGATATAGGCTTTATTCCAATTACAATCGGCGTTGAAGGCGAAGAAGAAATGGGCCTGAGCGTTGGTGCAAGCCAATACATGTGCATAAACAAAAATGCAACAGAGGCTAACCAAAAGGCTTCATTGGAATTCTTGGAGTGGTTGTTCAGCTCCGATATGGGCAAAGAATTCGTAGCTAAAGACTTACAATTCGTAACACCCTTCACCACAATGGCAGATGCTGAATATACAAACTACCTGTTTGCAAGTGAAAACGAAATTACAGCAAAGGGTAAAAAAGGCTATCCATGGGTAGTTAGCTTAATACCTTCAGATCAATGGAAATCCAACTACGGTGCAAACTTGCTTGCTTACGCACAAGAGCAAATAGATTGGGAAGAAGTTGTACAATTAGCAGTTGAAGATTGGGCAATTGAGGCTGAAATAGTTAATGCAACTAAATAATTAATTTATGTGCCCGAATGATACTACTTCATTCGGGCATTTTTAAGGTGGTATAGATGCAAAAAACATATAAAAAATACTTTGCCGTATTTGTTTTGCCAATATTAACAGTATATTTTATAGCCTTTCTTTTTCCCTTAATATCCGGAGTATATCTCTCCTTTACAAAGTTTAAAACGGTTAGCGATGCAGAGTTTGTAGGTTTATCAAACTATGCTTTTGTTTTTAGTGATGTAAGGGGCTTTTTGAGCGCCTTAAAATTTACTGCAAAATTTACAGCGGTATCCATGGTTACAACAAATTTGTTTGCTTTTATACTCGCTTTATTGCTAACAAAGGGTGTTAGGGGAACAAATACATTCAGAACTATATTTTTTATGCCCAACTTAATAGGCGGCATAGTGCTGGGTTATATATGGCAAATTGTAATAAACGGCGTACTTATTAAAACTGTAGGCGTCGATATTACATATTCCGCAAAATACGGTTTTTGGGGCATGGTAATATTATATAATTGGCAAATGATAGGCTACTTGATGATAATCTATATTGCGGGCTTGCAGGCCATACCTTCAGAGCTTATGGAGGCTGCTGAAGTGGACGGTGCCAACAAATGGCAGGTGCTTAAAAATATAAAATTGCCCCTTGTTATGCCGGCTATAACAATATGCCTATTTTTAACCCTTTCAGGCGGGTTTAAAATGTTTGACCAAAACTTTGCCCTGACAAACGGAGCCCCGAGGAATCAAACTACAATGTTGGCCTTGGATATTTACAATACATATTATAAGCGCATAGGCTTTGCCGGAGTAGGCCAGGCAAAGGCTGTTGTTTTTACCCTTATGGTAGTGGCTATTACATTTTTACAAGTTAAGCTAACAAGGTCCAAGGAGGTGGATTAATATGGCTAAAAGCTCAAAATTAATATATGTTGTATTAATTCTGCTGTCCATAGCATTTTTATTCCCTATATTCCTTGTACTGCTCAACTCCTTTAAAAGTACGCTTTATATTTCAACGGAGCCCTTTTCCCTTTTAAATGAAAGCAACTTTGTTGAATTAAAAAACTATGTTGTCGGCGCTCAAAAAACAGGAATATATTCAGCTTTCGGCTATTCGGTTTTTATTACGGTGTTTTCCGTGGCAGGCATATTATTGCTTTGCTCAATGGCGGCATGGTATATAACCAGGGTTAAGAGCAAGTTTACAAATTTTTTATATTATCTTTTTATTATAAGCATGGTTGTACCCTTCCAAATGGTTATGTTTACAATGTCCAAAACCGCCGATGCCTTAAAGCTTACATCCCCTGTAGGAATTTTAGTGCTGTATTGGGGCTTTGGAGCGGGACTTTCAATATTTATGTATTCGGGTTTTGTAAAAAGCGTACCCATATCCTTGGAAGATGCGGCGCTTATAGACGGCTGCAACCCTGTTACAATGTTCTTTAGAGTGGTTTTTCCCGTATTAAAGCCTATAAATATTACAATAGCTATATTAAACGGTATGTGGATATGGAACGACTTCCTGCTTCCCTATATTATTTTAGGCTCGGAATATAGAACATTGCCCATAGCAATTCAATATTTAACAGGGGGCTATGGCTCTGTAGACTACGGTCACCTTATGGCAATGATAATAATTGCCCTTATACCTATAGTAATATTCTACTTTACTTGCCAAAAATACATCATTGAAGGCATAACAAGCGGAGCAGTGAAAGGATAACAATATGCCACATTTTAACGCCAATTTTATATCTTATACATTACATCGCTCAATAAGCATAAATGTTATTATACCCGGCCTTACGTCCACGGAGGCGGACAGGGCTATAAACAAAAACCCCTGCCACAAACCCAAGGCGCCTTATCCGGTTTTATATCTTTTGCATGGCTATTGCAACGATTATTCAAGTTGGGAACGCTATACATCTTTAGAAAGGTATGCGGAGGAGCAACAGATAGCCGTTGTTACATTCTCGGCTGAGAACAATTTTTATGTGGATACATCCAAGTTTTTACAGTCAAATTTCAATACATACCCCAACTATGAAAGCCTTCTTGTTGATGAAATTATAGACTTTGTTGAAGGCATGTTTCCAGTATCAAACTTGGCGAAAGACAGGTATATTGCCGGGCTTTCAATGGGTGGCTACGGTGCCATGCTGAACGGTTTTAAAAACTATAAAAAGTTTAAAGCCGTTGGCGCTTTTTCACCTGCCTGTACAATAGACAGGCCCAACTTTAAAAACTATAACGATGCCCCTAAAGATGATTATGATATATTAAATTTAATATTAAAAGATAAAAACAATATGCCCGATTTCTATATTGCGTATGGCGGCAAAGATTTTTTGAAGGAAGAAATAGAGGCCTTTATAAACAGTTTGGATAAAAACAACATAAAATATCATATGGAGTTTATGGAGGGCTACGGTCACGAATGGGCCTTTTGGGATATTCAGGTAAATAATTTTATGAAATGGCTGCCAAGGAGCGACTTCTATAAGGAAAGCGCCGGCAGAAATATATAAAAAAGAGAGTTTTAAAATATGAAAGTTTACTATAATCCTCAAACATCGGATATTCAAAGTATTTATAAACATAAATACGACTTTTTAAGGTCGCTGGATAGCTGGTATACGGAGGGCAATAACATAATTTTCAACGTTATAAGCTATTATAATAAAAGGGCAAAGTTTATATTAAACCTTCTGGAAGGCAACAGCTTTCGCTTTATTGTATACAGGGAGGATAAAAGCGAGGCCTTAACGAGCATATATAATTTTAAAAACTATTATGCTCAAGTTGTTGATGATGATGATAATAATATTGAAATAGCCCATAACGATATTAAAATAACAGTTTATAAAAATCCATTCTTTTTTGAGGTTTTGTATAAAGATAAAGTTATTATAAGTGAAAACATAAACGACAGCAATGTGGACAATATGCTTAAAACCCTGCCTTTAGGCTGGGATGAAGACGATGAGGGCAATGTGAGCCGCTTCAGAATAAACTTGTTGTCAAGGCCAAGTGAGGCTTATTACGGCTTTGGTGAATCCTTTACAAGCTTAAATAAAAGGGGGCAAAGCGTTTGCGTTTGGCAAAAGGATGCCCTAAGCACAAACAGTCAGGATATGTATAAGGCTCACCCCTTTTATATAAGCGACAGGGGCTACAGTTTTTTTTCAAACAGCTTCAGCAAAACAAACTTCGATATGGCAAAATCCTCATCGGAGTCCTGCCTTATTGAAGTGGAAGATGATTATCTGGATATAAGGATAGGCATAAGCCCAAGCCTAAAAACATTAAAACAAGGCTTTATTAAAGCAATAGGCAAGCCTCAGCTAATACCTGAATGGGCCTTCGGTACATGGATGTCCCGCTGTGTATACAACACCGCTGAAGAAGTGTATGAAGTTGTTGAAAGGGCAGAGAGGGAAAATGTTGAAATTTCCGTTATAAACCTTGATGCCTGGCAATATCCCGCAGAAAACGGCACATGGAGTTGGGATGAGGACAGGTTCCCCAACCACAGGGAGCTTATAAGCTATCTTAAAAATAAAAACATCCGCCTTTGCCTGTGGATGTGGCCCTATGTAAGCGAAAAGTCCAAAGAGTTTGATATGCTCAAATCAAAAGGCTACTTTGTAAGGGAGCAAAACGGCACAGAGCCCAAACTGTTCTATCCTACAGCCTTTTCCAAGGATAAAGTTGCTTGCCTTGATTTTACAAACGAGCAATTTATAGCATGGTATAAGTTGAGGATACGCCCTGTTTTGGAAGAGGGAATAAGCGTTGTGAAAACGGATTTCGGCGAGGCTGTTCCCGAAGATGTGGTTTTTGCCAACGGTATGAACGGCTTGCAAGGCCATAATTTAATACCCTATATGTTTGCCAAAACGGTATATGAGGCTCTTTGCGAGGTTAAAGCAAGGAAGAACGAACAGGGCATGATTTGGTGCAGGAGCGGCTATTCGGGCTCCCATATGTTCCCGGCCAATTGGGCAGGGGATTCATCTTCAAGCCAATACAACAACGAGGCCATATTAAATGGCGGCTTAAGCCTTGCAACAAGCGGAGTAGGCTTTTGGGGCTTTGATATAGGCGGTTTTTATACAACGGATTTAAACGGCTTGGAATGTATGCCCGATGAAAAGGACTATATAAAATCAATGCTATTCGGCTTTTTTGTACCCTTAAGCAGGTTCCACGGCAAAACACCCAGGGAGCCCTGGCATTTCAGCCAAACAGCTCAGGATATATTCCAAAGCTTTTCAAATGTTAGAAAAAACCTTTTGCCCTATATAAAAAGCCAGGCAATAAAGGCGGTTAATAACTTTGATACAATTATGGAAATGTTGCCTGTTGCCTATCAACAAGATAAAACTGCCAAATTTATAAGCAATCAATATATGTTCGGTGAAAGCTTTATGATAGCCCCCTGCTTTGATGATGAAAATTACAGCGTTTATTTGCCAAAGGGCTATTGGACAGACTTTTTTACAGGGGAAATAATAGAAGGCTCGAATTGGATAGAGCCCCAAGTAAATATAGATACGATCGGTGTATATATAAAGGAAAACAGCATTATTCCAATGGAATATGAGGGCAAAAAAATACTGCTTATATTCTATTGTGATGAGAATATCAACATTGAAAGCAATATATACAGCTATACTGAAACAAAGCATTGCAATCTTTCAAACAAGCTAAACGAATGTATTATAAATACGGACTATTTTGATAAAGATTCCTGTTGTATTAAAATAATATCTTCCATACCGCTGAAAACAATATCCCTCAACGGCAACAAATATATATTGGATAATATTTCAAAAAACACATATTCATTAACAAATTAAAAAATGCTCCCGAGAGCATTTTTATTTATTAATTTTTTATAAATTTTCAACTCTTATCATGGATTCCAATGTTGCTACATCATCGCTTATAGCTTTTATAGCTTTCTGTATATCCTTTTCGCAGGCAGTATGGGTAATAAACATTACCGGAACTCTGGCATTTGTTGAAGTACCCTTTTGTTGCATTGCTTGTATGCTTACATTGTTTTCACCCAAGCAACCGGATATTTTACTTAAAACGCCGGGGGTATCCTTAGCTGCAAACCTTAGATAATAAGCACTTTCCCAGTTTTCATCAACAACAAAGTTGCCGTTGTTGTAAAAATTGGGGTATACATGGGATTTGTGCTCGGTAGACCTTATAATATCGCTTACAACGGCGCTGGCTGTGGGCAAGCTGCCTGCGCCCCTGCCCATAAACATCATATCTTCACAGGCATGGCCGTGTATAAATACGGAGTTCATGGAGCCGTTTATATTGGCTAAAGGATGCTCTATCGGTATAAATGTGGGGTGTACCCTTGCCTCAATGCGTCCACCGTCATTTTTAGCAATGGCGAGCAATTTTATTCTATAACCGAAGTTGTGGGCATATTCCATATCCGTTTTGGAAATTTTGCTTATACCCTCAATATAAATGTCGCTGTACTTAACGTTTGTTTTAAAACAAAGGGATGCCAATATGCTGAGCTTGTATGCCGCATCATGACCGTCAACGTCCGATGAGGGGTCAGGCTCTGCAAGGCCTAAATCCATAGCTATTTTCAAAGCCTCTTCATAGCTGAGGCCGTTCTTTTCCATTCTGGTTAAAATATCGTTTGTTGTACCGTTTACTATGCCGTAAAGGTGGTCTATTCTATTGCCCTGCATGGATTCGGTTATGGCATTTATTATAGGTATTGCACCGCAAACGGCTGCCTCATAATACAGGCCGGATTTTGTTTCCTTTGCTGCATTATGCAATGCGGACCAATGCAGTGCAAAGGCCATCTTGTTAGCTGTTACAACGGTTTTTCCGTTTTTCAGCGCCCTTAACATATATTCTGCAGCAGGCTGTTCTCCGCCTAAAAATTCAACAACAACATCAATTTCAGGGTTATTAATAACATCGTCAGGGTTTGTTGTAAGCAAACTTTTGTCTACATCAACTTCCCTTTCCTTATTAATATCCTTTACTAAAATTTTTTTAATATCAAGCTCTACACCGTTGTTTGTGGCAATTTCATCGTACATATCGTTTATAAGTGTCCATACACCAACGCCTATGTTGCCAAAGCCTAAAAAACCGAGCGACAATTTTTTCATATCAACAACTTCCTTATCCACAATTTTTTTCATACAGAATTTTTAAGCCCTTAAGGGTTAAAGAACCGTCAATTTTATCTATTGACTTTATATCTTCAGCTATAAGCCTAACCATACCGCCTGTTGCAACAACAAAGGCATCGGGGCTTTTCATTTCCGCTTTAAACTTATCTATCAAGTAGCTCACTTGACCTATATAACCGTATATAGTGCCGCTTTGCAAGTTGGTAGTTGTAGTTTTATTTATTACCTTTTTAGGCTTAACCAATTCAAACCTGGATAATTTTGCAGCTCCGGATACCAATGCATCGCTGGCAACCTTTATACCGGGGCATATACAGCCGCCTATAAAGCTGCCGTTATTATCTATTGCACCGAATGTTGTTGCAGTACCGAAGTCTATAAATATACAAGGACCTTTATAAATATGGTAAGCGGCAACGGCGTTGGCTATCCTGTCGCTGCCCAACTGTTTGGGGTTTTCATACTTTAAATTTATACCGGTTTTCATACCGGGAACAACCCACATAGGCTTTTTCTTAAAATAAATTTGGCACATATGCTCTATTGTGTAGTTAATTGTAGGGGCTACACTGGAGATTATAATACCGTTAATATCATCAATCTTTAAACCGGCATGGCTGAAAAAGTCAATAAATACAACACCGAACTCATCGCAAGTGTATTTATAGTTTGTTGATACGCGCCAATAATTTATCATCTTGTCGCCATTAAAAACCGCTACTTTTATATTGCTGTTGCCTATATCTAAAGCTAATATCATTTCAGTCTCCTATTTTATTGCTTTGCGTAGTGTTAAAACTACTATCGGTACAAATAATGCCGCTACCGTTGCTTCTACCAAACCGTAGGGTATTGCTATAACACCTATTACATATGCGGCGGCATTGTTCATATAGTTTGCAGCGGCTGCACCGGCTCCTACTGCATTATTTATCATTTCATTCAAGGGCTCGCCATAAAACAACAGTATGGAGCCTAAAGAAAACACCGTATTTGCAATTGAACCCATAAATGCGCCTATGGCTAAAGGTAAGGTTTTGTTTTTTGTAATATTATTTATAATATTATTAAAACAATAAGCCACCAAGGGTATGGTTAACCTGGGAATTATAGCAATAAGGGGGTTCATAAAAAACGCATTTAAACCTATGGGGCTTTCCAATGCCCTTAAAAAACTCACAATACCGAATGTTAAGGCAACAACAAGGCCATGGGGCAAGCTTATAAACAATGTTGCAATCAATACCGGTATATGCACCGTTGTAGGTGAGGGTAAGGGAGCGGGCAAAGGTATTAAACCTAAGGGGGTATAAGCCAATAATACGGTTATACCGCATAGCATGGCAGTGGCTACCATGTCTTTAGTTGTTTTTTTAGTATTCATTTTTCCTCCGTTGGGGTTCATATAGATACCCTACGCACATATAGTAATAAACAAAAAAGTTAATCTAAACAAATGTTTTAGTTAACATTTTATATTATACTTGCCTTATTAAATATTGTAAAGCGTTTCAATATTTAGCTGCTGCATAAATAAAGTTTTAATTTTACATATATAAATAATTTATGAAATAATTGTTGCAAAATCCTTGCAATTATTAAGCAAATAATGTAATATATATAAGTAATTATATAATTTTATGGATTTTTTTATTTTATAAATTTTAAGGAGGCATGTTCAGTGGCTAAACGTATATTACTTGTTGATGATGAACCTCTTATTATTAAGGGTTTAAAATATACTTTAGAGCAGGATGGCTATGAAACGGAATCGGCCTTTGACGGTGAAGAGGCTTTAAGCAAGTTTTTTGCAAGCGAGTTTGACCTTGTTCTGCTTGATGTTATGTTGCCTAAAATGGACGGTATTACCGTTTGCCAAAGAATACGCGAACATAGCAACGTGCCTATTATAATGCTTACCGCTAAGGGCGAGGATATGGATAAAATACTCGGGCTTGAGTACGGCGCCGATGATTATATGACCAAACCCTTTAATATATTGGAAGTTAAAGCTCGCATAAAAACAATTATGCGCAGAATGAACAGTGTAGAATCCCACGGCATTATAAAAATACACGATATGGAAATTAATTCAACAAACAGGGTTGTAACATTAAGGGGCAAGGAAGTTCGCCTAACCGCTAAAGAATTTGATCTTCTATATATGTTTGCCACAAACAGGGGAAGGGTTTTCTCCCGCGAGCAAATGCTTGAAACCGTTTGGAAATATGATTATACAGGGGATGCTCGTACTGTAGATGTTCATATAAGGCGTTTGCGTGAAAAAATAGAAAGTGACCCTGCTCATCCTGAATATATATATACAAAATGGGGGGTAGGCTACTATTTTACCGATAAAGATTAACAACCCTTTTAGCTCTATACGCTGGAAAATTGTTGTTGCTTTTCTGTTTATAGTAGGTACATCATACATTGCAATTGCAAGCTCTACAATAGCCCTTGTGGGCAATTATCAGCTTGCTCAAAGAATGCGTAACGATAAATACAGCGTTGAAAAATTAGCTGTAAACGTTACGCAATTATTTTTAAATGCGGATATGCCTCAGCTTAACACCACATTGGAGCGTTTTGGCGGGGAATACAATGCAAGGCTTATGGTGCTTGATAAGTACGGAAAAGTACAGGTGGATTCATACGGCAAAGCCGAAGGCCAGCGCCTTAATATTAAAGAAGTATCAGATATTATAAATGCGGGGGAGGCATCCTCCTATGGAGCCTACAGCGTTAACCCCATAAATAATAAAGATAACTACATAAATATATGTACTGCAAATTTGGTTAATAATCAGGGTTTGCAGGGTATTGTTTTGTTTACATCCTCTTTGGAGGATGTTATCAGCAACCTTAATAAATTACAGGCCTCAATATTGAAGTTTTTCTGGATATCCGCATTGGTATCTATGATTTTTGCTTTGTTTTTTTCCAGCATTATTACAAGGCCTATAAGCACTTTAACCCATGGTATTGAAAAAATGGGTAAAGGGGATTTTTCAGTCAGGGTTGCAGAGCGTGGCAGTAAAGAAATTAAAAACCTTTCAGCCACATTCAACATAATGAGTGAAAAATTGGAGAATTTGGAGTCAAGCCGTAACCAATTTATTTCAAATGCAAGCCATGAGCTTAAAACCCCCTTGGCTACAATGAAAATTCTCCTTGAAAGTATAATTTACCAAGATGATATGGATCCGGAAATAGCAAAGGAGTTTTTAAACGACATCAATAAAGAAATTGACAGGCTAAACTTCGTTGTAAAGGATCTGTTAACCCTTGTATCCCTAGATAATAAGGCAATTAATCTTGATAGAAGCAAGTTTTCCTTTGGAAAATTGGTTCAAAGTATATGTAAAAAGATGGCATTATTATCAGAGCAAAAAAATCAAAATTTAATTGTAGATATTGATGACGAATGTGAGATGTATGCCGACTCCTCCAAGCTGCAACAGGTTGTATATAACCTGGTTGATAATGCCGTAAAGTATACCGGCGAAAACGGAACTATAAATGTAAACTTAAGAAAAACAGGCAGAATAGCCGTACTTAGCGTAAAGGATAACGGTACAGGCATACCCCAAGAGGATTTAAAAAATATATTTGACAGGTTTTATAGGGTTGATAAGGCCAGGAGCAGGGAATCCGGCGGTACAGGCCTGGGTCTTTCAATAGTTTATCAAATGATAATGCTCCATGGCGGGAAGATATATGTCAACAGTGAAGCGAACAAGGGTACGGAGTTTGTTGTAGAATTGCCCTTGGCAGCGAAGTAGGTGGTTGTATGAAAAAAATTGTAATTATAGCAATGCTTATATTAAGTTTAATAATACTTAGCTCCTGCGAAACAGTAAATTATGTTAATGACGGCAATATTGTGGATAATAAGTTGCCTGAGGCGGAAAATACAGTTTTTGCAGAAGTGGCATCGGAATATATGGAAAAACTTGTTACAGCAAACCTTTATTTTGCCTATAAAGATCAAAACCTGCTTGCAGCGGAAACAAGGGAAATAAAAGTAAAAAGCGATGAAATTCCGGAGCTTTCAATAATTAAGGAACTTATTGCCGGCCCCAAACAATCCAACGGCAACCTTGTAAACTTGTTTTCTCAAGAAATTAAGGCACTTAATGCAGTGCCCTTAAATGATAATAAAATACTTGCAATAACATTTTCAGAAGAATTTTTAAATATAAACAATGGAAATAAAGAGGAAAGGCAGCTTGTGCTTGATTCAATTGCTGCCACTATAACCGATAATTATCCCTATTTAGGTATACAAATTTTTATAAAGCCTGAGGACGAAAACGCTTATCGTTTAAACAGCAGCTTCCTTTTTGATGAAAAAGGTGAAACTTTGCCACCTATTTCCAGAAATGATTCAAATATTTTAACTCCAAGAAAAAGTGCGGATAAACTTATTAAAGCCTGGATTAATTTAGATTATA
>JAAZPT010000218.1 GCA_012797085.1 Christensenellaceae bacterium
CAAGAGCAATCATATTTTCTCGAATTCCGGAACCATTATCTACAACTCTTAAATATGATACTCCACCATCTTTAATTTCTACTGTTATCGAAGTTGCACCAGCATCAACAGAATTTTCTACTAATTCTTTTATTATTGATGCAGGTTTTTCAACAACTTCACCAGCAGCAATTTTCATTACAACTTCTTTTGGTAAACTAATTATCTTATCATTCATAAATTTATCATCTCTTAAATTTTATTTGCCTTTTCAGATATTTTAAATAATTCAGAAATTGCTTGAATGGGCGTTAATGACATAACATCAATCTTTTTGATATATTCAACCAGTTCATCATGTTTAATATGAAAAAAATCAGTTTGAGTAACAGTTTCCTCTTTTTTACCTATAATATTTTTTGAAATTTCATGATTATTTATATCTGAAGCTTCAATTCTGGCAAGTATTCTTTGAGCATTCTTTATTACTTCAATTGGAAGCCCTGCTAACATAGCAACATGTATACCATAACTTTTATCAGCACTACCTGGAATTATTTTTCTCAAAAACAAAATATCGTTACCATGTTCTTTAACTTGTATAGAATAATTTTTAACCCCATCCAAATGATTTTCTAGTGATGAAAGTTCATGGTAATGGGTGGCAAAAATTGTCTTAGCTCCAATTTTGTTTTTATTTGAAATATATTCAACAACAGCCCATGCTATACTTAATCCGTCGAATGTACTAGTTCCTCTTCCAATTTCATCTAGTAAGATCAATGAATTTTTAGTGGCATTTTTTAAAATATTTGCAGTTTGTGTCATTTCCACCATAAATGTAGATTGACCAGAGGAAATATTGTCACTTGCCCCTATTCTAGTAAAAATTCTATCAGTAATACATATGTTGGCGTAGGATGCCGGTACAAAACTGCCAAAATGAGCCATTAAAACTATAAGAGCATTTTGACGCATATACGTACTTTTACCTGCCATGTTTGGTCCGGTAATAATTAACATACGTTCATCATCAAGATTCATATTAATATCATTAGGTATAAACTCTTGTTTTGCAATTGTTTTTTCTAAAACCGGATGCCTTCCATCTTTAATTTCCAGATAACCGTCGTCATTTATTATAGGTTTCACATATTGATTGTCTATAGCAACTATAGCAAAAGCACAATAAGCGTCCAGCATTTTTAAAATATTTGCAGTGTTTTGTATTCTTGATATAACAGCAGTTATAGCTTCACGAATTTCATCAAATAAAGCTATCTCTAATCTATTAGAATTCTGAGAAGCCCCAATTATTTTATTTTCAATTTCTTGTAATTCGCTTGTAACATATCTTTCTGAATTAGTTAAAGTTTGTCTTCTAATAAATCTAATTGGAACTAATGATAAGTTGGATTTTGTAACCTCAAAAAAGTATCCAAAAATCTTATTGTATCCAATTTTTAAATTTTTTATTCCGGTTTCATTTTTTTCTTTATTTTCTAATTCTAAGAGCCATTCTTTGCCTTTTCTTGATGAGTTTCTATAATCATCTAAGGTTTTGCTGAAACCCTCTTTAATAAATCCTCCCTCAGACATATTTAATGGGGGGTCTTCATCTATTGATGCTTCTATTAATTCACATAAATTATCAATTCTATCTAATTTTTCTAAATATTTTTTTAAATAAATGTTATCCGAATTAGCAATTATGGTTTTAATTTGGGGTACTTCATTTAAAGATTTCAAAATAGATAAGCAATCTCTAGCATTAATAGATTTATATGATATTTTGCTTAAGATTCTTTCAAGGTCATATACATTATTTAAAGACGCTCTAATGGAATCTACTATCATAGAATCCTTGGTTAGCTCTTCAACAATATTAAGCCTTTCTTCTATTTTTTCTTTTACTGCTAACGGTTGTTCAACCCATGACTTTATTTGCCTAGCTCCCATTGCAGTACAGCTTTTATCAACAATCCACAATAAGGAACCTTTTTTAGTGCGTTCATTTAAAGTTTCAGATATTTCCAAATTAACCCTTGAAACATCATCTAAGTACATGTTTTGATTACTTATATATTGTTTTAATGAACTAATGTGCTTAAGATCATTTTTCTGCGTATCATAAATATATCCTAACAAGGCTCCTGCTGCTCTTATTGCTAATGTATCGTTACTAAAATCTATTTCTTTTAAATCATTTAAATTAAAATGATTGGTAAGAATTTTCTTTGCATAATTTAATGAAAAGAGTTCCGCTTCTATGGGAGAAAACATACCATCTTTATAATCCAAGTTGTTTTCAGCGTTTTGAGGAATAATTATTTCACTCGGATTAATTCTTTTAATTTCATTGTTTAATTTTTCTTTATAATTATCTATTGAGTATGCAAAAAATTCACCAGTAGAAACATCTGCATAAGAAATACCGGCGGAATTTCTAGAAATTAAAATAGAAGCTAAAAAGCTATTTTTGGATTCATCTAACATTGTTGAATCAACGAAAGTGCCTTTTGTTATAATTCTAACAACATCCCTGTCAACAATTCCTTTAGACTCCTCCGGATCTGATAATTGCTCACAAATAGCAACCTTATGACCATTATCAACCAATTTTTGAATATAATTAGTGGCACTATGAAAAGGAACACCGCACATAGGTGCTCTTTCTTTTAAACCACAATTTTTTCCAGTCAAAGTTATTTCTAACTCTTTCGAAACCAATATGGCATCATCAAAAAACATTTCATAGAAATCTCCTAATCTAAAAAAAAGAATACAATCTTTATGTTTTTCTTTTATGCGCATATACTGTTGCATCATTGGTGATAATTTATTCATTATTTTCTCCATACAAATTCTAAATTACAGTAGCTTTTAAAGTGTTTTTTTCTATTCCTTCAATTACAACATTTACAAATTCTCCAATTTTTTCTGGGTTTTCTTCAACTTTTACCTTTAAATTACGAGATGTTCTACCAATTAAGTATTCTCCATTTTTATCACTGAAAAAACCATCTATAAGCAAACATTCTTTTTTTCCTATTTGGCTATTTAAAATATTTTTAGAAATTTTATTAATTTCTTTATTTAATCTTTCTAATCTATCACTAGCAATTTCTTTTGGAATAAAACCACTCATCTTTGCTGCTTTCGTTCCGTTTCTTTTAGAATAAATAAAAGTAAATGCTGAATCATACTGAACCTTCTTAACCAAATCCAAAGTATCTTGAAATTGAATTTCTGTTTCATTTGGAAAAGCTACAATAATATCTGTTGTAATCCCTATATCCGGAATATTTTTTCTTAATTTTTCAACCAAACTCAAATATTGTTCTTTTGTATATCCCCTATTCATTGCTTTTAAAACTTCACTGTTTCCGGCTTGTACTGGTAAATGAATATGTCTTTCTATATTTCTTGAATTAGCCATAACTTCAATAAGAGCATCTGAAAGATCTTTTGGATGAGAAGTCATAAATCTTATCCTAGGTACTCCAATTTCCTCTAATTTTTTTAACAAATCAGGAAATTTTAATTTTTCATCATTATCCAAGTATGAATTCACATTTTGGCCTAAAAGAGTTATTTCTTTTACACCATTGTTCACTAAAATTTC
>JAAZPT010000219.1 GCA_012797085.1 Christensenellaceae bacterium
ACAATGATTCAAATATTGAAACACATGGAAGTGTTAACTCAAACAACAATGTTTACAGAATGAAAGGATATTTAAATATTTTATATACAATTAGATGTAATTTGTTTCATGGAGATAAGACTCCTATTGAAATAAGAGATGAAAAAGTTGTAAAAAATGCCTACTTTGTTTTGAAAAAAATATTAGATATTATATTAAATTAGCTTATTTTAACAAAAACCATAAGTTATATTGCTTTTTCTTTAGCGAATGGTTGGTGATTATTAAGCCAAAAAGTCTTTAACTATATTTTTAAGCTGGGTTTCTATATGTTCAAAGTCCTGGTTTAAGTCTAATGTTCTTGCGCTTATTCTGTTGCCGCTCATACTGTAATCCCCATAGGCTTGTATTACATCATCGGTTTTTGCATATAGCAACATTCCCGATACATTACTTTTATTTTTTGCCGCCTCGTTTTTTACATAGCTGAATATTTGGTATAAGTGAGCGGAATATATTGTATTTTTGTTATGGTTTACTTGAGTGTTTTTGCTGTAATACTTTGTATCTATAATAAGTATATTATCATCTTTAGTAAGCATTATATCGCTTGTCATAGTGGGCAGCATATTGCTTTTGTCATCATCTAATGCCCAAGGTATTTGAGCGGATTTCGCCTTTATTTGTGGAAATTCTTTTATATAATAATTCAATACAAATTTTTCATATAATTGCGCCATGCTTTTATCATCTATAAAATTGGCTAATTTATAAACGCCTTTTTCAGTATTTAAAAGCATGCCCTCTATTACAAACCGACAAAGGCCTATAAGCATTATATAGCTTTGATTATTCCTTTGATACTGCATATTTGACCATTTTATTAAAAAGGGATCTATCCTGTCCACATTGCTGAAAAACAGCATTATCTTTTTTAGGTTGTTTTTATTTTCATTATTTACATATTCACTGTTTATAAGTATATATGCCGTTGTTTTTAATATTTGGTTATATATATTGTTTTCATCCAACTCATCAAAGTTGCAGCTTAAAAGCTGCTTGTATTCTACTTTATTTTTAACCGTGCCTCTTATATCTATTTTGCCTTTTAAAAGGGGTAAGTTTTCTTTTTTATTTATATATTGCCTATATAGGCCTTGTTTTACCTGCTTGCCTATGCCCTTTACCAATATTGCCGCAAACAAATTATGTATATTGTTAAAGCTTTCCTTTGATACATATTCATAATTTTGTTTTTTAAGCATATTAAAAGCATAGCTGAGCATATAGTATATGTTTTTAATTAATATAGTTTTATCCCTAATCATTAAAAACTCCCATTAAGTTATCTTCCCATTTTTGAAGTTTATCATTATCATCAAACCAATACTCGCTAAGCATAGGTAATATATCATACTTAACTATGGATTTTAATCCGTTATCCGATTTACTTTCTTCGCTGCAAAAATAGCTATGGGCAATGCAAAAGCCTTTGCCAAGGGAGCTGTCCTTTATTATTTCCTCATTTAATTCTTTAACCATAGCTATAAGCCTATCAAGCCTATTGCTGTTAATACTTTTTTGATATTTTATAAAGCTCTCGTTATTAAAAGCCGGTTGCATTTCATAGAATTTAAACCTTCTGCGCAAAGCATAGTCTATCATTGCAAGGCTTCTGTCGGCAGTATTCATCATACCGATAATATATAAATTTTTCGGCACAGTAAAGGATACATCGCTATAGGCTAATTTTGCCTTAGTACCTCTATAATCATTCTCTATTAATACAAGCAATTCGCCAAATATTTTGCTCATATTTCCTCTGTTTATTTCATCTATTATAAAAAAGAAGTCTTTATCAGATTGGTTTGCGGCTTTTTTACAAAATTTATAAAACACGCCATATTCCAAAGCAAAGCCGTTTTCATTGGGTTTATAGCCCATAACAAAATCTTCATAGCTATAATTTTGATGAAACTGTATAAACTCTATTCTGCTATCATCTTTTTCGCCCATAATTGAGTAGGCTAACCTTTTAGCTGCAAAGGTTTTGCCTGTACCCGGTGCCCCTTGAAGTATTATGTTCTTTTTATTTTTGAGCATATTGTATAATTCATTATAATTATCTTCACTCATAAAAACTTCATCTAAAAAGTCTTTTTTCGTATATTCTTCATACTGTGTAACAGTTGGAAGGGGATTGTTTTCCCTTATTTCATCCATAATTATATTGTATTCTTCCTCGGAAAGTTTAAAAAGGCTTCCTTGTGGATTAACAAAGTACTCCATGTTTTTAAGCTCTTGAATGTTTTTTAATGTAATATAATCTATTGGATTATCAAGTTCTTCTACTTTTTCAAAATATATTTCTTTACCGTCTTGCTCTTTATTTACTTTTGCTATACCTATTACTTTTTTAGTTGGATGTCCTTCATAACAAATAACTAAATCATCTAATTTAGCATTTAAAAAGTTTTGAAAAACCCTGCGTTTATTTCCATTGTCATTATATAAAGTATAATTTATTGTTTCACCGACAGCCAAGTTTGAAAAACTCCATATTTTTGGGTTAGCATTTAGCCACCAATAGTTTTTGTTAGTGGTTTGTGTTTGTAATATTATATTATTTTTATTATCTTCATCTATTGTTTCTTTTATATCTTTTTTATTTTTTATTTTTTTGTGTTTTTGATGTATAAAATAAGCAAAATCTCCTGTTAATGTTTTTAATTTTGGATCCGGGTAATAATTTTCATTTAATTTTGACCTAAAAATACTAATAAGTTCTTCATCTTTTGATAATTCAACACATATTTCATCATACAATTTCATAAAATTATTAATATTTTTTTCATATTCTGCTGCTTTCATTTTATAGTTACTTTTTAATTTTGTTGCAACATCAAAAGCTGGATTGAATTGATAAACATAGTACTTATCCGGATATCTTAACCAAAGATAAGTCATAATAGTATTTTCATCTTGAAAGGTTTGTTTATATTTACTATATTTATTATTTAGTTCTTCTGATTTGTTTTTAAATTTTTCTATTCTTTTATATAATTCTTGTTTTTCATCATACAAATCAGCA
>JAAZPT010000220.1 GCA_012797085.1 Christensenellaceae bacterium
CATAGTTAAATATGTAGCAGGTAAAATTGTAAATATAGACGAGTCTATAGGGATAGATAAGGCACTTGAAATCGCAGAAAAAACAATTAACAAGGCGGATATAAAAACTTCAAAAGGTCAAGCAAAAGCTTTATTTTTCCTAGCAGACACGCAAGCTATAAAGTTAGCTCAAGCTGCTATTGATAAAATTGAAGATAAAAAAACATTACAAGAAATTCTTAGAGAAAATCCCGCAATTGATATAGCTTTATTTGGTAGAATGGTGGCAGATGATCCGTCTTTAAATGAAGATGCATCATGCCAGGTTGCCCACGCAATATCTACCCATGCTATACAAAACGAATTTGATTTTTTTACTGCAATAGATGATTTATCTCCTGAGGATAATGCTGGGGCGGGAATGCTTGGAACGGTAGAATTTAATTCCTCAACATTATATAGGTATGCAAATATTGCAGTACACGAATTTTTAAAGCAACTAAATAATGATAAAATATTAACAGCAAATGCTATAAAGCTATTTATTGAGGCGTTTTCAAACTCTTTACCAACAGGCAAGGTAAATACATTTGCAAATCAAACATTACCTCAATTGTTATTAATTACTTTACGCAGTGATAGACCGGTTAATTTGGTTAGCGCTTTTGAAAAACCAATAAAATCATCTGATGGTTATTTAAATGAATCTATAAAAAAACTTGCTGAAGAACTAAATAAAGTTAAAAAGTTTGTGGATGAGCCATTACTAACCATGTATGTTTCTTTAGAAGGTTTATCAATGTATGAAAAATTAGGTGAAGAAAAAACAAACTTGAGATCTTTATTGGAGGATTTTTCAAGCGAGTTATTAAGTTTACTGGAAGCGTATTAAGGGGAAAAATATGAAAACTCTTTTATTAAAATTTGCTGGCCCCTTGCAGTCTTGGGGAACAAATTCTCATTTTGAAAGCAGATATACTGATTTTTATCCTTCAAAAAGTGCTGTAATAGGAATAATAGCTGCCAGTTTTGGGTATGGAAGAGATGAAGATATAAAAATTCAACAATTAAATGAACTTGACTTTGCACTTAGAATTGACCAGCCGGGTAAGTTGCTAAGGGATTTTCATATAGCGCAAAAACTTAAGGACAATGGGGATTTTGATAAAAATTATGTTACAAATCGCTATTATTTAGAGGATGCTGTTTTTTTGGTGGCAATTTCTCATAATGATGAAACATTCATGAATAAAATAGCTGAAGCTTTAAAGAATCCATATTTTCAACCTTTTTTAGGAAGACGTTCTTTGCCGCCTAATTATGACTTTATTGTAGATATTATAGATGAAGAACCTGTCAATATCTTAAAAAACTACAGTTGGCAAGCTGCAGAATGGTATCAAAAAAAATATAAAAAAGAAAAAATCGGTTTAGAAATATTTGCTGATAGTAATTTGTTAGAAAATTCCCCTAAAACTTTAAGAAAAGACAGAGTGATATCATTTTCTCAAAAAGAAAGAAAATTTGCTTTTAGATATGAGTCAA
>JAAZPT010000029.1 GCA_012797085.1 Christensenellaceae bacterium
TAAAATCAACACCCTTTATGCCAGCATCAATCATTCTATTTATGGCGTTATTACCACCACCACCACAACCAACTACTTTTATAACAGCAAATCCGCTGCGATCATCAAATTGATAGTCCATGCAAGGTCCTCCTAAGCATCATTAGTTAATACCGAATAAATTTTTAAAGAATCCTTTAATCCCTTTATCAACACTATCGGTTGCATTAATTGTTGCTAAAATTATATCTAGCAAACCCATTGAGCTGCTAAAATATGGTTCCGTCATGTTAATAGTTACTTTAGCAGGTTCACGCACAGAGCGCCCTATTCTGCTGGAAATGTATTCACGCCCTCCCCTATTAAGAGCCAATCCACCACCAGTAATATATATGCTGCTTTTTTCCGGCAATCTTACTCCACTATTATCCAAACTTTCTTCAATTTTATCTGAAAGGGCATCAACAACAGGCAAAATTATATCCTCTAGTTGACTTTGTACATATGTTAATACTTTTGTTCCTTCCTCTGAAGGAATATTATATTCTTGATCATTTTTAATTAGACTAAACTCAAAACGCCTTTTTAGTTGTTCTGCAGTAGTATCTAAACTTACACCGAGTTCACTGGCCAATGCGGCAGATATATGACCACCACCAAGCGGTATTGTTTCGTGATATATAATAGCATCGCCTTCAACAATAATAAAATCTGTATTAAGATAACCAATATCCATCATTGCTGCTATATTATCACGTTCGGCTTCCGGTATAAACAGTTTTGCCTGTCCCATTAGGCTTGAGCAATAACCTTTAACTGTTATTCCCATATCACCTAATAGCCTTGTCACGTAGTTAGGGAAACAATCATCCGCAACAATAAAACATACCATGGCACTTAGCTCTCTACCTTTTTGCCCAACAGGTTCAAGAGTCTTTTTACCGCCATCCACCATAAACCAAGCAGGACAACGATGAATAACTACACCCGGCATTTGCATTATCATTCCGGCTTCATTTTTAAAGCTCACGGAATTAAATTCTTCATCAGCCAACTTAAAAATTTCATCAACATGTTCCGGTTTTACCCTGGGATCTGAACCCTGTATGTCTAAACTAACATTAAAAACGCGAATATGAGTGAATTCACCGGGAATACCAACATAAACTTCTGTAATTTTGGATTTGTTATCAGCTTGTTCTTGCGCAATTTTAATAGATGAACCAACAACATGATTTATCTCAGCAGGGTTGTTCCATTCACCATTAGAAAAACCTTGATAAGCAACGCTACCAACGCCTTGTATATCAACACCGTTCATGCCAAATGATTGAGCAGTGGCTATCAATGTGACAACTTTACTGGTGCCAAAGTCAATTGCGACCACAGTTGATTTCATTAACTACAACACCTCCAAAATTAAATCAATTATTAACAAACTAAAATTCTTTATAATACATTAAAAAATATCATACTATATTGTAACCTTTTTGAAAAGATTCTGCAAGTTTTTTTTGATTTATTTTATTATATACTTGATTTTATATTTTCAACAGAATAAATCGGGTTTTCAGGTATAGTAACATCTATTCTGCCTGGATCTTTTTGGTTATCAATTAAATATTTATACACTGACATTGCAGAACGAATTTTAGCGCCAATTTTTTCAATGTTTCCTAATCTAACAACGCTTCCATCACGTGTAGTTAAATATATATTGTTGTTTTCAACAAGACTAATACTTTGAAATATGTCTGTTACATTTAGTTTGTATAATTCATTTAATATTGTAATAAAAGCTTTCCTTTGCCAATCATACCTAAATTCAGCTTTTATGTTTCCGCCCAATTCTCTAATAATACAGCCTTTAATTTCTATATATGAAGGATTAACATTACCACCATAAGCTAAAGACAAAACTACACCGTCTTTATCTAAAGTATAAATATAACCATTTGAGCTTAATGTTGCAGCAGGAACCCTTTCTTTAACATACATATAGACTCCACTTGGATAGCGAAACTCAAATTTTTCAAGTATTAGCCTGCCTGTACTTTCTATTCTTTCTTTTATAACTTTTGGCTTAATCGAGCTAAGACTTTGATTGATTTCAAGGCCTGCAAGCGTTAGGACATCATTATCAGTATACTGTTGCAAGCCTTCTATTTTATAATAGCTGGCCGTAAAAAAAAGTTTGTTTAATAATATTAATCCCAAAAAAGTAATAACAATTACAAGCATTAAAAATTTTATAAATGTTTTACCTCTATTATTCTTTTTTCTTAAATTTGGATTGTTATTATAATTATTTTTAAAATAATAATCGTTAAAATTCCCTATTTGTCTATTGTTTATCATATTAGGAGGAAAAATGTTGCGAATTTTTGGATTATCTATTGGTCTGTGTTGAGGTGGTTGACCAAGGTGCGATATGTTATGGTTTAGTATTGAAACAAATTGTTGATCTGATTGTTTGTATGGTTTATTGCTATTTGGAAACAAATTGGTTTCCATACTGTTATATTGGGTAATAGGTCTTTGATTATTATAATTATTGTTTTGGTATGAAACACCCAAAGGAGCTTGAGTTCTATTTTGTTCATTATTAGAATTTATATTTCTTTTTTTTGCATTAAAATTAGGTGCCAATTTTTGAGCACTATAATTAAATTCATCAAACTTATAAGCTGTTGAACTATTGTTATATTGACTAAATTGTCTATTGCTCATATAAGCACA
>JAAZPT010000221.1 GCA_012797085.1 Christensenellaceae bacterium
ATGATTAAAACAACTATTAATTATACTTTAGCACAATTTCATGAACCTGCGGAAATATCATCCATCTAAAGGGAGGATTTTGAGCTCCAACACCATTTGAGACAAGAATTTTAACCCTACTTTGTTCATTCCAACCGGTATAATACATTGGAACCTTTGTAGGGTCGAAAGCCGCTTTAATATCTTGCCAAAATGCAAACTGACCGCCTAATGTACCACCAAACATTGCCAAATCTATAAATTGTGATACTGCTTCTTCACCACTTGGTAAAATAATATCATCGATACCTTTTGGGGAATGTCCTGCAAATATTACAAACTCATTTTCTTTAAAGCCACAATTTGTATTTATTGTTATTGGGGAGCCTTTCACATAGTCATCTATTCCATAAATTTTTATATATCCATCATTTATTTTTATTGTTTTATCTTCATTAACAAGCAAGTTTATGCTTCTATCAGTCATAGCCATTTTTAAATCGTAATACTTTGAATATTTTTCTTCCCTGTCATTTTCACCAAGCACTGCTACAACACCCAGCCTTGCATGTATATTAGGAATATCTTTAAAAAATTCTAATGATTTTTTATAATCAACTCCATAGTTACCACCAAGTATTACAATATCGGCTCTTAATTGGTTTATTTTAGAAATTATACTGTAAAGTTTAAATTTATTACCACCATTATAATTAAAATCACTTGCATAACAAATTTTTATATTATGAAAAGCACGTGGCAAATCATAAGAACTTATATTTACAGTATCTATCAAAACCCAATTTGTTGAAACAAATATAGAAAGAACTAACATCAAAATAATAACAAATCCTGCAAGTACTTTACCCTTGATGTTTCTTGTTCCATCACTATACCTTGACATTATTCCTCCAATGTTTTATTTTAAAAAATATTGATAAACAATTTATCTAAAATATTATAACATAAAAATTATAAAAAAACAGCCGCTAAAAAACGGCTATTTTTTTATCACAAGATTATTGTTTCCATCAACATCTACAACTAAAGTATCACCTGGAAGAGCATTACCTTCCAGTATAGCTTTGGCAACCAATGTTTCAACTTTACTCTGTAAATATCTCTTCAACGGCCTTGCTCCATACACAGGGTCAAAACCATTATCTATTATTTTTTCCTTTGCTTCCGGAGTTACTTCAAGAATTAATTCTTTGTTATCCATGCGACTTTGTAGTGTTTTAAGCAATAAATCAACAATTTTAGATATTTCATCCTTTGTTAAAGGCTTAAACATTAAAACTTCATCTATTCTATTCAAAAATTCCGGTCTAAATGCTTGTTTTAATGTGGCATTAACTGCATTTTGAGCTTCCTCTGATATAGTTCCATCGTCATTAACACCTTCTAGCAAATACTGAGAACCAAGGTTGCTTGTCATAATAATTATTGTATTGCTAAAATCTACTGTTCTTCCTTGAGAATCTGTAATTCTACCATCATCTAAAACTTGCAAAAGTATATTGAATACATCCGGATGTGCTTTTTCAATTTCATCAAGTAAAACTACAGAATACGGTTTACGCCTTACAGCCTCTGTAAGTTGCCCACCCTCATCATAACCAACATATCCAGGAGGGGCACCTATAAGCCTTGAAACGCTGAATTTTTCCATGTATTCGCTCATATCTACCCTAACAATATTATGCTCATCATCAAACAATTGTTTAGCTAATTGCTTTGCTAGCTCTGTTTTTCCAACACCAGTAGGGCCTAAGAACAAGAAAGACCCTATAGGTCTGCCTTCCAGAGCTATACCGGCACGACTCCTTAGTATAGCTTGTGAAACCTTTTCAACTGCTTCTTCTTGACCAATAACACTCTCACCAATTATATCTTGTAATTTTAAAAGTTTTTCTCGCTCACTCTCTGCAAGCCTTGAAACAGGAATACCTGTCCATCTTGAGACTATACGAGCTATTTCATCTTCATTTACTTTATCCCTAAGAAGTCTGTCTTCATCTGTTATTTGTGCTAATTCAGCAGCTTTTTCCTGTTCTTCTATTTCTTTTTGTAAAGCAGGCAGCTTTCCATATTTTAATTCTGCCGCCTTTGATAAATCATAGTCTCTTTCAGCTTTTTCAATTTGAATGTTTAAATCATCCATTTGTTTACGCAAAACATTTACTTTTTCTATTATAGCTTTTTCACTTTCAAGCTTTTCTTTCATTCCATTGAATTCTACTCGTAATTTCTTAAGCTCATCTTCAAGATTTTCAAGGCGTTTTTTGCTGGCTTCGTCCGTTTCTTTTTTTAATGCAGCTTGTTCAATTTCAAGTTGCATAATTCTACGAGAGGTTTCATCCATTTCAGTTGGCATACTATCAATTTCTGTTCTAATTAGGGCACAAGCTTCATCAACTAAATCAATTGCCTTATCCGGTAAAAACCTATCGCTTATGTATCTATCGGAAAGTTTTGCAGCAGCTACTAAAGCAGCATCAGTAATCTTTACTCCGTGGAAAAGCTCATATCTTTCCTTTAAGCCCCTGAGTATAGAAATTGTATCTTCAACGGTGGGTTCATCAACCATCACCGGCTGAAATCGTCTTTCCAAAGCAGCATCTTTTTCTATATATTTCCGATATTCATCAAGGGTTGTTGCACCTATCATATGCAACTCACCACGTGCAAGCATTGGTTTTAATAAGTTGCCCGCATCCATTGCTCCATCGGTTTTACCTGTACCAACTATAAGGTGCATCTCGTCAACAAAAAGCAATATTCTTCCATTACTTGATTTTATTTCATTTAATACAGCCTTTAATCTTTCTTCAAACTCACCACGATACTTTGCTCCTGCAATAAGGCTTCCCATGTCCAAACTAAATATTTGTTTGTTTTTTAATGATTCGGG
>JAAZPT010000222.1 GCA_012797085.1 Christensenellaceae bacterium
TCCTGCATTATTCTTTCAACCGTGTTGCCGGTCATTTCAGCCATAAGGCTTGCCATTTTTTGTTTTGTTTTAACTAAGTGTTCGGCATGTATCATAACATCTGTTGCTTGGCCCTCTGCACCACCTAAGGGTTGGTGTATGAGTATTTCGCTGTTGGGCAGTGCAAGCCTTTTTCCCTTTTCGCCTGCCATCAGTAAAAATGAGCCCATAGATGCCGCCAAGCCTATACAAACTGTGCGAACATGGGGTTTAATATACCTCATTGTATCAAATATAGCCATACCTGCCGTTACGCTACCGCCTGGGCTATTAATGTACATTGAAATATCTGCATCGGGGTTTTCCATTTCCAAAAACAATAACTGGGCAACTATTGTGTTGGCCATATTGTTTTCTATAACTCCACTTACAAAAACTATCCTGTCTTTTAATAGCCTTGAATATATATCATAGCTGCGTTCGCCACGGCTTGTTTGTTCTATTACATAGGGTATCAGTGTCATATTCTCGGCCTCCTGTTTTATTATTCTTGTTCTGTTTCGCTTTCCTCTGAAGCTTCTTCCGCTTTTTCTACAACAGCTTCATCCAGAACTTCGGGTTGGGGATATTCGCCAATGATTGTTTCCACTTTAGCTTTTTCCCATACCACGTCTATTGTTTTTTGGTTGCGTGTTTGGTAACGAATGTTTTCCATTTGAGCTGCGTTCAAGTTCTTTTTGAAATCTTCAACTGTGCCGTCTTTGGGGTCAAGGGATTTTTCCAACAGTGCATCAACGTCAGCATCAGTTACTTCATAGTTTATAGCCTTAACAAGTTCTTCTAAAACCAGTTCGCTTGAAACTTCCTGTGTAGCTTGTTCACGATATTGCTCCCTAAAGGCATCCTTATCGTTGCCAACCATTTGTAAGAACATATCCAAGCTATAACCTTGCTTTTGCATGTTGCGGTTTATGGTTTCCATCATTCTGTCCATTTGGGTTTCAACCATAGGTGTTGGAAGGTCAAACTTGGCATTTTTAACTATTTCATCAAACAGATCTCTACGAGCTAAGTTGTCGGCGTTTGTTTCAGCCTCTTCCTTAAGTTGCCTTTCAAGGTCCGCCTTATATTCGGCTAAGGTTTCAAATTGGCTTACATCTGCTGCAAAATCATCATCAACTTCAGGAAGTTCTTCCCTGTCAACGCTGTTGAGTTTTACGCGGAAAACAGCCTCTTTGCCGGCAAGTTCTTTGCTATGGTATTCTGTTGGGAATGTAACATTAATATCTTGCTCTGTGCCCAAATCCATACCGATTAGTTGATCTTCAAAGCCGGGTATAAATTGACCGGAGCCTATTTCCAACACATGGCCTTTTGCAGCGCCGCCTTCAAAGGGAACACCGTCAACGGAGCCTTCATAGTCAAGGTTTAATTTATCCTTAGGTTCAACCATGCCTTCTGTTAAGGAAATTATCCTTGCTTGCTTTTTAACTTCCTGTTGCAACCTTGCTTCAATATCTTCTTCGCTTACGGGGTGAACATACCTTTTTACGGATAAACCCTCATATTCGCCCAACTCAACTGTGGGATATTTGTAAACTTCGCAGGTGAATTCCAAATCACTGCCAAGATCTATTTTTTGAATGTCTATATCGGGGCGGCTTACTGGTTCAATGCCACTTTCCGTAATAGCTTTTTCGTAAACTTCTGGAAATAATATATCAAATGCATCCTCAAAAAATACGCCTTTGCCATACATAGCTTGAATACGGCTAAGGGGAGCCTTACCTTTTCTAAAGCCGGGGATAGTAATTTTGCCACGGTTTTTTAAGTATGCTTTTTGGTTTGCTTCTTTAAATTCTTCTGCTGGTACAACGAAGGAAAACTTAACCTTGCTGCCTTCCAACTGTTCTGTTTTAAATTCCATTCATCTTCCTCCTAAATGATGTTTATACTATATACTAAAATAAAAAGTACCAAATCTTATTTTAACATTGAATAGGCACTAATGCAATATATAAACAAAAATTTTAAGGTTTATTAACCATTTTGCTTTTTTATTGTATAATATATTTATAAAATCAAAGGAGTTTTTATGGATAAATTAAACAGTATAAATAATATAAAAATGCTATCAAATGCTAAAGGAATATCAGGCTTTGAAGATGAGGTAGTGAGCATATTAAAGGGCTTAACAAAAAAATTGGGTACAAATAAAGAGGATAGCATACGCAACTTGTATGTTTACAGGGAAGGCAACACAGGTAACAAGCCCATTGTGCAACTTGATGCCCATACGGACGAGGTGGGATTTGTTGTTCAAGCAATAAAACCAAACGGTCTAATTCGCTTTTTAAATGTAGGCAGCTGGATAACTCACAATATACCGGCCCATAAGGTGCTTGTTCGCAACAAGTTCGGCAAATATGTTCCGGGAATAGTATCAAGTACTCCGCCACATTTTATGAGCGAGGCGCAAAAAAATCAGCCCTTGGATTTATCAGCCTTATTTATAGATGTGGGTGCTCGCAGCGATGAGGAGGTAAGAAATAAATTTGGCATTAGAATAGGTGAGCCCGTTGTACCTATGGTAGATTGTACTTACGATGAAGAAAACGACATTATTATGGGGAAGGCCTTTGACTGCCGTATAGGTTGTGCCGTCATTGTGGATACATTGGATCAACTGAAGGGAAAACAGCTTAAGGTTGATGTTCTTGCCACGTTCTCTAGCCAAGAGGAGGTAGGCGGAAGGGGCTCAAAGTTAAACAGCCAACATACAAATGCCGATATTGCCATAGTTTTTGAAGGTTGCCCGGCAGACGACAACTTTGCCGAGCCCTACATGGTGCAAACTGCCCTTAAAAAAGGTCCA
>JAAZPT010000223.1 GCA_012797085.1 Christensenellaceae bacterium
TACTACGTGATGTTCTTTTATCAGACCTGGGAGCCTTTGTGTAAGGTGAAGGATTTTGTTGTTGCATTTAAATCTCCTTTAACAAAACACTTTATTATTTGTTTATTTTTGTACGTTGACCAAGTTTATTTTCTGTTCCGTTTAGTAATCTTTGTATATTACTTCTATGCCTATATAAGCCCATAACCATAAGCAAAAATGCCCATAAGCAATATTGCCAATTTATGCTTATATGTTTTATACACATAATTACCGTAAAAGAAATAAACAAGCTAATGCTTCCAAGGGATACAAATTTTGTTATAGCAATAAGGGCAATACATATTGCTACAGCAATTAACCCTTCAGTTGGGAACATCCACACAATTGCTGCTGCGGAGCTTGCAACACCTTTACCGCCTTTAAAGTTATGGTAAAGTGTCCAGTTATGCCCTATTACAGTAAAAATACCGGCCATCATACCGCCGTTTTGGGCTAAGGATGGATCATAGTTACCAAAAAGAGCCTTACCAACTATACAAGCAACTACCGCCTTTAATATATCAAGTAAAAATACAGCTATACCTAAATATGGTCCCATAACCCTAAGCACATTTGTAGCACCGCTATTTTTGCTGCCATAATCCCTTATATCAATATTAGCACTTTTTTTTGTTAAGGCTATTCCAGGTGATAGGGAGCCCAATAAATAGCCTATCGCTGCTGCGAGCAAGTATAGGAAAAATTCTTTTGTAGTCATATTCATTCACTAGTCCTCTTTTTTTCTTTCTCGTATTATAATTCTTAAGGGTGTTCCGGTAAAATCAACGGATTTTCTTATGTGGTTTTCTAAAAATCTTTGGTAAGAAAAATGCATAAGTTTTTCTTCATTCACAAATATTATTATTGTTGGTGGAGATATTGATTGTTGTGTTGCATAATAAATTTTTAATCGTCTACCGCTCATACTTGGAGCCTGCATTGCCATTTGAGCATCAACAATTATGTCATTCAATACTCCTGTTGTAATACGTTTTTTACAGTTTTCCCATACATAACTAACTTTATCAAACAATGTATTTAAGCGTTTGCCGGTGATTGCTGATACAAACATAACTGGGGCGTATTTCATAAATTTTAAATCGGCAATTACTTGTTTTTCATATTTTTCTAAGGTACCGGTTTCTTTTTCTATCAAATCCCACTTATTAATAACAACTATTATGCCTTTACCTGCATCAAGCACTAGGCCTGCAATTTTAGCATCTTGATCTGTTACACCTTGCTCAGCATCTACTACAAGCAATGCAACATCGCATCTTTCTATGGCTGCAATTGCTCTAAGTACACTGTATCTTTCAAGAGATTCATCTTCTATAGCACTTTTTCTTCTAATACCTGCGGTATCAATCAATACAAACTCTTGACCGTTTTCAAGCTTTATAGGGGTATCAATAGCATCTCTTGTTGTACCGGGGATGTTGCTTACCATACTTCTTTCCATACCCAAAAGTGCATTTACTATGGAGCTTTTGCCTACGTTTGGTTTTCCTACAACTGCAATATGGCAAACTTCATGCTCTTCTTCATATTCAAGATTATCCGGTAAAAGGTCGGTGATAGCTTGAAGCAAATCACCTAAACCCAACATATTTGCAGCAGATATTGGTATAGGGTCGCCTAAGCCCAAGTTATAAAACTCGTAAATATCTTCCTCTAAACCGACGTGGTCAACTTTATTTACTACGAGCAAAACGGGTTTTGATGTACGGCGCAGCATATCTGCTACATCATAA
>JAAZPT010000030.1 GCA_012797085.1 Christensenellaceae bacterium
TAGATTTTTGAACCCAACCACTTAGTATTACTTTGTTTTCAACATTATTCAAGTTAAGTTCTCCACACACTATTGTACGGAATTTATTATTTAAAATAGCCATATTTGCACCTTCTTATATTACAATTTATTTTTTATTGTTATTTCAAAACCATCAATTGAAATTTCTTCTTCTTTACCGGTTTCCATATTTTTTAATTTAAACATATTTCTAGATAATTCATCACCACCAACAATTAAAACATTTTTTGCATTTAATTTGTTGGCATATTTAAACTGACCTTTTACACTTCTTCCATTATGATCAAGCTCCGCAACTATTCCATTCTCCCTCAATTTTTGAATAATAGCGAAGGAATATTCAAAATTTTCTTTAGATAAATTACATACAAATATATCAGGACCATTAGTATTAGTTTTAGCTTCTTGGGGCATTAGCATTATTAAACGTTCCATTCCCATACCAAAACCAACTGCGGGAGTGTATGAACCACCAAGTTCACTAATTAAATTATCATATCTTCCCCCACCACATACTGTCAGAAAACCATTATCAGTACTTTGTACAAATTCAAAAACCGTTTTAGTATAATAATCCAAACCCCGAACAATTTTTTGATTAATATCAAAAGGAATATTGGTTTTTATTAAATATGATTTTAAGTTTTCAAAATGGTCATAACATTCTTCACAAAGCATATTCAATGTACTAGGTGCTTCAATTATTGCATTTTGACAAGAATCTATTTTACAATCTAAAACTCTTAATGGGTTTTTTTCTATTCTATTTAAACAATCAGGACATAAGAACTCTTTTTTTGTATTTAAAAATTCTTTTAATGTCTTTATATAATTAGGTCTACATTTTTCACAACCTATACTATTTATTTGAACCCTAACATTCTTCAATTCAAAAGTCTCAAGCAAATGAAAACCTAATGAAATTATTTCAGCATCTAAACTTGGTGATTTTGAACCAAAACATTCCACTCCAAATTGATGATGCTCACGTAACCTTCCAGATTGAGGTGCCTCATATCTAAATATAGGATTATTAATATAATATAATTTACAAGGTAAAGTATCTGCATACAAATTCCCCTCTAAAAAAGCTCTTACAACTCCTGCCGTACCTTCCGGCTTTAATGTTATTGAGCGCCCCCCCTTATCTTTAAAAGTATACATTTCTTTTTGAACAATATCAGTTGAGTCACCAACACCTCTAGAAAACAATTCTGTTCTTTCTACCACAGGTGTTCTAATTTCATTGTACCCATAAAGCTTTGCGTAGTATCTCATTATATTTTCTATGTATTGCCATAACTCAACTTTTTCCGGCAATACATCTTTCATACCTTTTAGTGCTTTAATTTGCATATTTGCTCCTTTATCCCTTATTTTTAGGACTTTTCATCCAATTTAACAAACTTTCAATACTATTAATATTTTTAGGCAACATAAACTCTTTTTCTAATATATCTCCTAAATGATGGGCATCCGATGATATTAAAGTGTGCCTTTTTATTAATTCTTCATTTGGAACACCTAAGTTCCTTGAGTATTCTATGGTATTAAACCATGGTTTTTCCGGGAAAATTCCTTGATTTATCAGTAAACCATTGTTTCCACGATTTATATGAGCTGGAACAGCAACACCATTGTTATCTGATATAATTTGATTTACTTCGTTGATGCTAAATTGGGTATTACCAATAAGTAATGCTGTTTCTTCA
>JAAZPT010000224.1 GCA_012797085.1 Christensenellaceae bacterium
AAAGGCGTGTTGCGGTGTTCTGAACGACATACTAATCATATAAATTAATGGAGTCATCCAAATTAAAGCAATTACCAAAAGTACAATCTTCCAAAATATTTGATGTTTTTTTGATAACATATTATTTTTTCACTCCTTTACCTACAAAGTTACCAGAGCCAAGAGTTACAACTTGAGCCACAGTTAATACTAAAGCAATCAATAATATTACTACTGAAATCGCAGATGCATAACCCATTTTTTGTATTGTGAAGCCTGTTCTAAAGATATATGTACCAGGCATTTGTGATGCATTATTCGGCCCACCATTCGTCATTGAATAAACAAGAGCAAATGTTTGTAAAGAGCCAATGATACCTAGCATAACCAAAGATTTATGCGTTGGAGCCAATAAAGGTAAATATATTGAAAATATTTTTTTGATACCCGATGCTCCATCGATATCAGCCGCTTCCTTCACATCGTTTGGTATTTGAGAAATTCCTGCAATGTATAAAACCATAGACCAACCGGTCCATTCCCAAATATTAACGGCTATAACAGCAAATATTGCTGTTTTGGTATCCCCTAGCCAATTGATAATCCCCTTATAGCCAAGGCTATACAATGCATTTGTAATTAAGCCTTGATATGGTGAAAACATGTTTTTAAATAAAATAGCTATTGCAACTACAGATGTAACTACCGGAATAAAAAATACGGTTCTATATAAGCCTTTGTGGGAGCTTAAACATTCTTCTATAATAAACGCAAGAAAAAAACCGATTATCATCTGTACCAAAACAGTAATAATTACCCAATAAAAACTATTTTTAAGTGTTATGCCAAATACGCTATCCTTTAAAAGTTCAGCATAATTGCTAAAGCCAACAAAATTCATATTAGCAAGAGTTGACCATTCAAAAAGGCTTCCATAAACAATAAATATTACCGGGTATGCAATAAACATAACAAAAAATAGAATAGCGGGAGTTATAAATAACCTTGCTGAAGTTTTATTACTTAGCACTCTTCCGCCCTTGTTTGCACTAATTGTGTTCATAACAATCCCCCTTACATTAAATAAAAGTTATGACGCCGAGCAATTCGGCGTCATAACAAAAATTAAGCCTTATTTGCCGAGAACTCTGTCTTGAACTTCTTGCATTTTTTCTAAAGCTTGCATTGGCTCTAATTCACCTGCTGCTACGCCTTGTAATACGTTTTGAAGTTCTGCTTCGATTTCGGGGCTAGCAATACGTTGGTTTTTAGCACCGTCTAGTTGTGCAGAGTATGCTTCTATTTGCTCCAATATTGATGGATCTACGTTTTGAGGAGCGATACCCTTAAATGCGGGCAAGTTGTTTAGATCATCAATAGCTGCTTGGTTGCCTTCGCCTGCTGCAAAAGATGAAAGTAGTTTCCATGCTGCATCCGGATTTGCGCAGTTTTTGCTTATGCCATAACCAAAGTCCATACCACCGATAGCGGGTGAAACTGTAGCTGTTTCATCAATTGGCGGTAAGTAGAAGTTGGCAAAGCTCCAATCTTCAACTAGTGGAACAGCATCGGGAGCTGTTTTTTCTTGGAACCACCAGGAGCCCAAAGCCATCATACCAACTCTGCCGGCTGTAAATAAGCTTACACCGTCCGGATATGAGTTGTTTGATAAAGCACCAACTTGCATAATGCCGTCATCATACATGCTCTTATATGCAACTAATGCTTTTAGAAGATTTTCATCTGTCCATTTGCCAGTGCCGTCTTGTGCTGCATAAATTTGATCGCCATATTGTGTTGCAAGCATTGTGAATACGTTAACGTGTTGCCAGCCATCAGCGCCACCAAAATATAAGGGAGCATAACCATTTTGTGTTAGAGCTGCGGATACATCGATAAGATCTTGCCATGTTTCAGGTACACTTAAGCCAAGTTCTGCAAATATTTTCGTATTGTAGAAAATATTAATAATTTGGCTTTCAACCGGGATAATATAAACGCTGTTGTCGCCTTCCGGGTTACCTAAACGCATTTGTTTTGCATTAATACCATAAATTTTATCTTCCCAATCTTCTCCCCATGTTTCTACAGCATAGGGTGTTAGGTCTATTAGATAATCACGGTATTGTTGTGTTAGTGAACCGGGTTGTAAACCAAGAACATCGCCAAGGTTGTTTGCACCGGCACCAGCTGCCAAAGCTGCTAAGTACTCAGGGTTGTAGTTGTAGTTTGTGTACTTAACTTTGATATCTGCATTTGCAGCTTCAAAAGCTTCTATCATTTTTGCCATTGTACGTGGAATAGGACTCCATGTCCAAATACTTACTTCGGTTTCAGCAAAAGCTGTTGCCATGCCTAATACCATTATTGCTGTTAACAATAAAGCCAACAATTTTTTCATAATTTTACCTCCATATAAAAATAATATATTTTCATTTAACGTTTACATGCTCCCCTTATAAGCGTTAAATGATTAAACCAAATTATTTGTCTAAAAACATTTGAACTTCATCAGGGCTTAAATCTTGAATAGGGCAATTCATGTTTTCCGCCAAATATAAAACTTCAGCAATTGCTTCAGCAGCCTCTGTTTTATTCATAGCATCAAAAACATCTTTACCAACAACAAGCACGCCATGGTTACCCAATAAAACTATATCGTGTTTACGAACATATTCTTCAGCAACATCAAAAATTTCTGTTGTTCCCGGCCTGCCATATGGAGCACAAGGAATAATTTTAAAGTTGCCTATCATTTCAGGGTAAGCCTTTGAAACAATATCTTTACCACAAAGCGAGTATGCTGTTAGCATTTTAGCGTGACAATGTACTACACCATAGCAGTCCGGCCTTGTTTCATAAGCTCTTGTATGAAGCAACATCTCCGATGACGGTTTTTTCTTCCCGGCAACTTGTTCGTGGGTTTTTTCGTCAATTACACAAATTAAGTCTTCCGTCAAAAATGCTTTGTTTGTGCCTGTAGGAGTTATATAAATGTATCCATCACGCCTGATAGAAACATTTCCCTCATAAGCATTAACTAAGCCACGCTTATCCAACCTTTCACATACGGTTATCAGTTCTCTAATTGCACCTGCATCAATCATAATAAAAACCTCCAAATTTTATAATATATTTTTATTTTGTGCGAATTCTTTAAAACCATTCCATTTTTTATCTATAACAGGAGCATATTCTTTAAAAGTAAAAGATTTTGCGCTAACATCCCTTATTTGTGTAAGATTATCCAAATCTCCCATTCCATAAAGCTGCGATAAAGCATTTCCTGCTAAGGATCCGTTTGTTAATCCTGCAAACACGGTTTTCTCCGTTGCATTTGCAATAAGCTGATTTAAATAATAGTTTCTTGCCCCGCCGTTAACAATATATATTTTTTGAATATTACGGCCTGTAGCCTTGGCTAATACATCTACGGTATGCTTTACTTTTAAAGCAATGCTCTCAAATATACAAGCAATAAAACCTTCATCATTTTCTATTTGTTTTTGTTTGGTTTTAGAAAGGAAGAGGTTTATTTTTTCGGTCATTTTCCAAGCCATATCGTTAAATAAGTTGTCTTCCAAGTCGATAAAACTTTCGTTATTTTTAACACTGGCAGCCATTTGGAAAACCTTATCAAAAGAATAGTTTTTGTTACTCCATTCTTCCAGTAAAGAATTAAGAAACCAAAAAGCTGAAAAATCTTTATATATAAGATTTTTACCGCCTAAACCCCCTGTGTTTTTAAGGCCAAATTCAAAATAATTATCATCTAAGCCAATAAAGTCCGCTTCAACACCCATGTTTATATTTGTACCTGAACCTATATAAACACTATTCTCATCAAAACCTGGTATTGCAGCAACAGCCGATGCCGTATCATGAGAACAACTTGTAATAACTAATGTTTCACTACTTAAATCTGTATCCATTTGAGCAGTTTTGTTTATTTTACCTTTAATGTGTCTAGGTTTTACCAATTTCGGCAATATATTAGTTGGTATCCCCAGAGTATCCAGCAATTCGTAGTTCCAATTATCAAGTTTATTATTAAGTAATGCAGAAGTACCTGCAAAGGCTACATCATTGCTTATATCGCCGGTTAAAAAATAGTTTAATAAATCCGGAAAGAAAAGCATATATTCTGCTGTTTTTAGTATATCTTCCTTGTTTTTTGCTATTGCATATAAATGCGGTAATGAATATGTTCTGTTCGGTTGGCAGCCCGTTTGCTTAAACAATTCTTTTTTGCCTATAATTTGGTAAATCTCGTTTAAAGAATTTTCTGTTCTTATATCTCTATAATGGAAAACAGGTTCGGCCAATAATCCCTGTTTGTTTATAAAACCGAAACTTGCTCCAAAAGTATCTATGCCTACTGAGCTTATTTTTTTGTCGGAAAAACTTCTTAAACCATTTAACATCTCACCATATATAGATAGAATATCCCAATAGCTACGCTCAAAAATATTTACCGGTTTATTAGGAATCTCAAATTCTTTGTCAAACACAATTTTGCTCCCATCAAATTGGAACCTGTTCATTTTTCCACTGCTTGCACCTATATCAACCGCAGCAACATATTTATTTGACAATCATTATCCCTCCAAATTTATTTTACCTTTTCCTCTTCAATAGCTATATTAGACCTTTCAAACATCCGTTTTACAACTTCTTCATGTTTTACAATGTACATCATATACAAACAATCAATTAAAGCTATCATTGCCGTAGTTTCACAAGATGGCTCAAAACTGCTTGTTTTTGTTTGGCTGGCAACAACTTTTAAAGTGTAAGTAGCATATTTTTCCATCAGAGTGTTGGAAAACCCGGTTATTGCTATAGTTGGCGTTCCATTTTTGCTTGCCCGTTTAATGCCTTCTACAACACTTCTACTTCTACCAAATGTGCTTATGCCAATTACTAAATCATCCTTTTTAGATATTGTTGAAACTACAGC
>JAAZPT010000225.1 GCA_012797085.1 Christensenellaceae bacterium
ATCCGGATGGAAGTTGCGAAACAATTACAATGGGTTTGGATTATAATAAGGGGCAAAAGTTTGTGCATGTTATTCCGGCAGGTACATGGCAGGCAGGTGAGATGATCCCCGGTGGTAAATTTTCTATTTATGGTTGTACAATGGCTCCGGGTTTTGATAGTGAAAAGTTTGAAGCTGCTTTGGCTGATGAATTAGCTAAACAATATCCAAGCTATAAAGATGTAATTTATAGGCTTAGTGTTAACGGTGATACTACATATATGCCTAAAGACTTTAATGATTAGATAAAACTATTTATTTGTAAAAATAAAAATGAAAGAGTGGTTAATATGGGTAAATATTTTGGAACAGATGGATTTAGAGGAAAATCCAATCAAGATCTTACAGTAGATCATGCTTTTAAAATTGGTAGATATCTTGGCTTTTATTATGGAAAGGGCAGCAGAATTGTTATAGGTAAGGATACAAGGCGCTCAAGTTATATGTTTGAGTGCGCTCTTACAGCTGGTATAACCGCTTCAGGCGCAGATGCCTATCTAATGCATGTTACTACAACACCAAGTGTATCCTACATTACGCGTATAGATGACTTTGATTGCGGAATTATGATATCGGCAAGCCATAATCCCTATGATGATAATGGAATTAAGCTGATGAACAGCCAGGGCGAAAAAATGAATGATGATTTCGTAGATGATATTGAACGTTATCTTGATGGTGATTTAGAAGGATTAAGTGATAGTAAAGGCAATGTATTGCATAATTTAAATGAATTACCCCTTGCTAAAGGTGCTGATATAGGTATGGCTATTGATTATGCATCGGGAAGAAACAGGTATATAGGCTATTTAATTAGCCTTGTAACCCACTCCTATAAAGATATGCGTGTAGGTTTAGACTGTGCCAACGGAAGTGCTTGGATGATAGCTAAAAGTGTGTTTGATGCAGTTGGAGCTGACACTTATGTAATAAATAATCGTCCTAATGGTGAAAATATTAATCTTGAAGCTGGTTCCACCCATATTGAGTACTTGCAGGAACTTGTAAAAAAAGAAAAATTGGATGTGGGTTTTGCCTTTGATGGTGATGCGGACAGATGCCTTGTTGTTGATGAAAATGGCGATGTTGTTGATGGTGATGGTATTCTATATATCTATTCAAAATATATGAAGAGAAAGGATACCCTCGATAAAAACACAACAGTAGCTACAATAATGTCAAACTATGGCTTTTTAAAAGCTATGGAAGAAGCAGAGATAAATGTAGAAATTACTCAAGTAGGTGATAGATTTGTTTATGAAAAAATGCGAGATGATGGTTATGTTCTTGGTGGTGAACAATCCGGGCACATAATATTTGCGAAATATGCCAATACCGGTGATGGTGTACTAACAGCCATAAAGGTTATGCAAGCTATGTTAAGCCAGAAATCCACATTAACACAATTGTTGGAGGGTTTTAACAAATACCCTCAACTCCTTAAAAACATTGTGGTTACTGATAAAGATGAAACCCTTAATGATGAAAGGGTTAAAGCAGCATGCAAAACTGTAAAAAAAGCTCTTGGCAACGAAGGCAGGGTATTGCTTAGAAAAAGTGGTACAGAGCCTGTTTTAAGGGTAATGGTTGAAGCGATAACAGATGAGCTTTGCCATGAAAAGGTTGATTATATAATTGAGGAAATAAACAAGGCCGGTTATTTATTAGAAATTAAAAAATAATAAAAGAGTGCTAAGCACTCTTTTATATTAAAAAAGCTCACTTGGTATTAAGTGAGCTTATATTTTATAGTTGATTAGCTTCTTCAACCACTTTTTTCAATGCTTCGGCTGCATCAGCAGGTAACTTATCATATCCACCATCTTTTTCATCAAGGGATAAAACATAGTCCAACCTATCTTTCATGCGGGCTTGCATATTTTTAACATAATTTTCATCGTTTAGGTTTGGCACAAAACCTTCCCATTCAAGAATTTCTATATCTTCAAAGGAACCCCATTGTTTAAAGTCGGCTGTTTTGTTTACTATGTTTTCAATTATACCCAATGTAACCTCTTTTGTAACTTTTTTGCCCATGAAGTCACCGGTGTTTATAATATAACATTCAACATTTTTGCTTTCAACCAACTCTTTAAATTTGCTGTAGTCATTTACTAATGGATATGTTCTAAAGGGGTTGGCATACGGCTCAACAACTAGTGCATTGGGGTCGACGCCTACTGCTAACCTTTCAGCGCTTGTTCTTTTTGTTGCTAATGTTGCACCCATAACAGATGCCAATGATGAGCCTATTAGCTTAACAACCGGTGGTAATGTAGCATCCTTCATTATCCAGAATATAGCGTTAACAGGAGCATCAATCTTATCAACCCTATTGGGGCTCCAAAGTTTTGATTTTATTGCACGACCGTTACCGTTACGAATATCTTCTGTTACAATTTGAATTTTGCCTTCATCATCAAGGGTAGCAGAACAGTTTTGTACTGTAATCAGGTATTTGTTGTCCGGACTTTCAGATGGATAATCTTGTGTTTTATCAAAGTATGTTGGTTCCAGTGCTACTGATGAACATGTATCAACGTTTATAATAAATGCATCATCGTGCAACACTTTAATGCCTGCGAATTTATTATCATGCTTTGCATGTGTAATTGTTGATTTACCGGAGCCTGACAAACCGAACACGCTTGCAACATAGCTGCTGCCATCTTCTTTTATAAATTCTTTTTGGCCGCCGTGGCAAGAAGCATAACCATTCCTGTTAGCTAAAGCCCAACCTAATGTTAATGTTCCCTTTTTGTGTTCGCCAAAGTATCTCATACCTAATATTGCGGCACAATTAGAGTCTGTGTCAAAAAAACTTAAGCATTTTTCATCACTTATTGTAGAACCGGGAGCACCTGCCCATTGAGGGTCGCTGAAGATGTAAATATCAGGTTCATTAATTTGCTTTGATTCTTTGTACATTTGTACATATTTATCGCTGGTGTATTGGAAGTTTAATAACCAGTTATACATAATGTTTTCTTCACCTTCCGGAATTAAAAGGTGAGCTTTAACCATAAACTCTGGGTCAAGGCCAATATATGCCTCAGCATGGTACATTTTTCTTGTACGTGTTTTATAAATAGCTTCCATCACCATTTTGTTAAGTTCGCCAACATTAACATTTGGTTTACCAACTATTCTTCTTGCTGCAGCGTATCTACCAGTAATTGCGCCATCATTAAATAACAAAACTTTTGCATCAGCATCAAGGCCAATTTCCTCTGCCTTATATACTGGAATATCTGTAACAACGGTACCTGGTGAGTTTTTGGCTAATTTATAAGCTTCCTTAAGAGAATTTACTTTAACAACGTTATTTCCATAAAAAGCAGCCTCCACTATTGCGCGTGTAGCACTTGTAAAACCAGGCTTTCCTTTGCCTATTTCACTTAATTTGTAATTAGATTTCGATGCCATAATTTAGCCTCCTATTTTTTTAATCCACCCCACTATTATTGCAAATATCATTTTTTTTGTCAATATTAAACAATAATAACTTGTCAATTATTTAAGTGGTTATTATATAAATGTTTTGTCAATTTTAACATGTTTTCATAGTCCAATTCTTCTGCACGTATATTCGTCTTAATTCCCAAATTATCCAAGGTTGTTTTTAACAAACCAACATCGATGTTTGTGCTTGATTTAACTCCATTTATTAGGGTTTTTCTTCTGTGTAAAAAGGCTGACTTTATAAATTTATAAAAATAGTTGTCAAATTTATAGTCAAAGAGATCATCTTTAAGTGTTAAATTTATAAAGGCACTATCCACATTAGGTGCAGGGGAAAAACACTCGGCTTTTACAATAGTTGCAATCTCGACATTATATTTATGCTGACAAAGTAGTGATAAATAGCCATAATTATCACCGATTTTAGGCTTGGCAGCTATTTTTTTAGCAACCTCAAGCTGTACCATTATGGATATTTGTTTGATATTTAACTCATTAAGTATAAGCTTGTAAAGTATTTCACTTGTTATGTAGTAAGGTATGTTAGCAATCACTTTAAAGTTTTTATAATCTAAATTTTTTAAATCAAACTTCAAAAAGTCCATGTTTATTATTTTTAAATTAGTAAATTCTTTACTAATAATATTTAAATACGGAATAAGGTTATTATCAATTTCAAAAGAAGTTATATGTTTGCATTTTTTTGCAAGTTGTTTTGTAAGGGCACCCATTCCTACGCCAATTTCCAAAACATTATCTTCTTTATTGACCTTTGCATAATCTATTAATGATTGCAACAAAAGTTTGTCAAATATAAAATTTTGACCATAGGTATTTTTGGTTTTCATTGTTCTCCTGTATTAATTTCAATCATTTCTCTAGGTAAGGATGCCAACAAGCTCTCCATGCTTTTCTGACTGTCTATGTTATTTTGTATTTCTTTTGGGTCTTTTTCAAGCTCTATTTTAAGGTTGATTTCCTTACCTACAATATCTTCTAATATTTTTTTTGTTTTATTGAAATTTTCTTTTTCTTTTAATTTATTATAAGATTGTGTTTTTTTGTGAGGAACGGATATTAAGTAACTATTATCTTCAATAGTTAAATTAGTACCGTTTAAAAATATAAAATATGTAATGTCTTTTTTAGCTACAGCTAAGGCTTCTTTAAATATACTGGAAGCATTGTTTAGGTTTATATTTTTAGCGGGTACAGTTTCATCCTTATTATTTTTTTCA
>JAAZPT010000226.1 GCA_012797085.1 Christensenellaceae bacterium
TTTTAAATTAGGACTTGTAACATAATCTTCTTTTAATTCATCAATATCTTCTACTATTGGTAGTGTTTGCTTATATTCTAGAGCTTTAGAAACATAAATAATAGAAGCCAACACATGCTTGCAGGCTCCTTTATAATTTTTTGCAGCTGGACAATCACATTTAAAATTATATATCAACTTTTTGTTTAAAGAAAAATTAATATTGGTATTATAATTTTCCCTATCTCCAGTTACAATAGTTTGTAAATTATATATTTTTGCAACTTTATTAAAGTTATTAGATATAACTTTAACATGATTGGAATCTGATATTTCCAACGCTTTATCAAAAGCATCTTTAGATATTGCCTTACTTAATAGATAATTATTATTAAACGGCATAAAAACTCCTTTTATAGTAGCTTAACCGTTTTATTATAAAGTTTAAAATGCTTTATTTCAAGTGTTTTAATTTATATTAATCATTTTAATAAGGTCTGCAATTTGTGCAGCAAAGCGCGGAGAATTTTTAACGGCCTCTGATACTTTATTACAAGCATGTGAAACAGTAGAGTGATCCCTATTACCAAAATTAAGCCCAATTCGCGGAAATGACATACATAGTAATTCACGAGTTAAATACATGGCAATTTGCCTTGGTTCTGTAATATCCCTTGTTCTCCTTGGACTTTTTAAATCTTCAACACTTATACCAAAATAACTACTAACTATAGTTTGAATTCTATCACAACTGGCTTGAACTTCCGGTTTTCTGCTAAAGGTATCCCTTAAAGCTTCCTTGGCAAGATTCACATCTATGGGTTTGTTCTTTAAAGAAGAAAAAGCGTGCAACTTGGTTAATGAGCCTTCAAGTTCACGAATATTTGAATCAACCCTTTCCGCTATAAGGGTATATACATCATCATTCGCTTCAATTCCCATAAGTTCTGCTTTTTTACGTAAAATTGCTATTCTTGTTTCAATGTCAGGGCTTTGTATATCGGCAATAAGTCCCCATTGGAACCTGCTTTCTAATCGTTTTTCCAAGTGAGAAATTTCACTTGGTGCTTTGTCAGAGGTCATTATTATTTGCTTGCCCATTTCATGCAAAGCATTAAAGGTATGGAAGAACTCTTCCTGAGTACTTGTTTTACCGGCAATAAAATGAATATCGTCAACCATTAATATGGCGAGGTTTCTATAACTATTTCTAAAATGTTGATTGTTGTCCTTAACACGCATAGAGTTAATAAGTTCATTCATGAAAGTTTCCCCTGTAACATACTTAACATTAAGTTCCGGTTTGGTTTCATAAACATAATTACCTATAGCATGTAAAAGATGGGTTTTGCCTAAACCTACACCACCATATATAAATAAGGGGTTATATGCAAGAGCCGGCATTTCAGCTACTGCTAAAGCAACAGTATAAACAAACCTGTTGTTACTACCAACAACAAAGTTTTCAAAAGTATAACGTTTATTAAGATTTTTTGCATTATTATTATCAATGTTAGATTTTTCTTCTTTTATGCTGTCTAATTTTCCAGAAGGATAAATTTCAACACCTTTAATGGAACTGTCAACTCTTTGAACTGCATTTTCAATTTGTTGTAAGTATCTATTATTAAATATAGCCAAAAAATCCTCATTTATTAACTCTAAATAAAGTTTATTATTTAAAATAATATGAGGCTTTATTAAAGATACAATGAATGTTTCATAGGATACCGAATTCATCTCTCTTTTTAATATTACACAGGCATTTTCCCAAAGTATTTTAATATCTAACAAAGTTTTTAATTCCTCTCAACATTATTAAACAATTATTAAAACATGTATAATTATTAATTAAATTTTTATAACAAAATCAATTCTAATTGTTTTTTGTTAATACAAAATATATTTTTAAAAAAGTTTTTTAATAAACATGTGGATAACTTTAAAACTTATCCACAGGTACATTGTATATTAGCATTTATTTGCTTATTTTTCAAGCATATTATACAAAATACTCTATTTGAATAATATCATTTTAAAAATATATAAAAACACAAATTGTTGTATATATGATTTTTAAAAAACACAATATTGCGTATTTTTATTCTCAATAATTGTATTACTATTCAACTTCCTCATTTGATTAAATAAATTTTTTTAACTTTATTGACATTACTAAAATAAAATTTAAAATATTACTATAATTAACTATGGAGTTTTTATAAAA
>JAAZPT010000031.1 GCA_012797085.1 Christensenellaceae bacterium
AACCATCGCTTGAACCATGCCCGGAGTAGTAGAATATTGATACGCTATCATCATCGGCACCTAAAAAAGCTTCATGTATTGCATTTAAAATTTCTTTATCTGTTAAATCAAGCTTTTTGATTATCCTTGTCATTGTGCCATAGAGTGGTTTATTTACAAACATTGTGTTCATATTATTGGCATCAACATCGGTACCTGCTAAAACGTGATCCCAATATTGATGTTGCCCTATAATTAAAGCTCTATATTTAGGTTTAACTAAAACACTAAGAATTGTTGTACTTTTAGCAATTCTTTTGTTGTTACTATCCCTAACAAAGGCTGTAAATTTATAAGCTCCCGGCATTGTTGCTTTATAGTATAGTATTTGATTTGTAGAGTAGGGATATTTTTTTATAAGCTGGCCATCCTTGTATACATAAAAAGCATACATATAATTCCCCACACCACCTGTTGCACTTGCACGCACTATTACTGTCTCGTTTTTATACATGCTTGTTTTGTTCATTGAAACATATATGTTAAGGGGTGGTATAGGATAGTTTGTTACTTTTATAGGTACTGTTGTTACAGCTTTTATTGTTCCACTTAAATCCTTAACAAAGCTTTTTACTTGATAAGTACCTACAGTTTTTGGAACATAGTAAAATACTCTATTGCTTGTATACCAACCCCTATAGATAATCTTTCCATCTTTTATAACATAGTTTGCATACGTATATGGGGCTGTTCCACCTGTTGCCGTTGTGGTTACAGCAAACCTTTGGTTTACTTTTAATTCTGTAAAATTAGGAACCGCTTGTACAGTTAGCGTAGCCTTGCTGGTAAAAGCATTATCAGCAAAAACATTTGTTGGTAATATACCTAAAAAAAATATAATTACCAGCAAAACACTTGATATTTTTTTCATTATATCCCTCCTAATTAATTCAATTGATTAAAAAATTATATTATTTATTATAGCATATAATTTTTTAATAATGTATACAATTAAACAAGTTTAAATGAGTTTTTTAAAAAATTTTTAACGCGCAGTTTTAGCTAAACCACAGCAAGCATACTTATCAAACACTAATTTCCCCTTTTAAAAAGTATGATTAGCATACACATCCATGTTGATATACATAGCATAATATTTCCTTATTGTTATACTTTTTACAAATACTTTACATGCTAAGCCTTTTTTATTTTTAAACAATTTAAAACAAAAAGCGCTTGAGTATTCAAGCACTTTTTATTTTAATTAATATTATTTTTTCCACAATAGTAATGGATCATTTGCCGATGGATAACATTGAACGTGTTGATAATAATATTGTCCTTCTGAGTAAATCGGTACATTATCATATGCCTTTGCTGCCCAATACCCTTCGCCAATACTTACAAAACCATCACTGTTTCTATCTTTTGCATTAACTAAAGCCTTTGTGAAAACTCCTCCTGTTGAGCTACCCCAAGATACTTCTGTTTTACTGGACGCAGTTAAAACATGGAATTTTGAATTTGCCATTTGACCAGGAGTTTTGCTTACAACATCAACTGCCTTAAAAGCATTTATAATGTTTGCATTAAAAGCAGCTATATCTTCTTCACTCATTGATTTGTTAATGTGATACCCACTATGGCAACAGTCTAAAATAACTACAATTTTACCGGGGATTTGCTTTAATGCATTGGCTAATTCTGTAGATGAAACTGCACCGCTTCCCGCATAAGGATTATCTGTACCAAATATATAGCCATCGCTTGAACCATGCCCTGAGTAGTAGAATATTGATACGCTGTTATTATCGGCCCCGGCAAATGTTTTTGATATTTCACTTAAAATTCCTCTCCCCGACACATCAAGCCAGCCTTGTAGTTTTTCCATTTTGCCATAAGGCGGATTGTTTAAAAACTTATTGTACATGTTTCTAGCATCTACATCGGTACCTGATAGGTAATGATCCCAATATTCATGTTGCCCTATAACCAAGGCCCT
>JAAZPT010000227.1 GCA_012797085.1 Christensenellaceae bacterium
AAGCTCAGTTTTATAAGTTGGTTACTTTATAAACCAAATGCGTAATTACGTGAACTTGTGAAATGGTCAATAAGAGTAGAAAAGTAGTGTTGCTATATAGACTCTGTATGCCTAATATCTTATTTTTTTGTCATTATTATCAGTTGTTTTTAGATTAACGGACTTTTGGGATAATCGGCAAAACTATATTTGGATATTTAACGCAAGTTGTGTAATACAGCTTGCGTTTTTATTTTTGAGGTGTAATATGAAAAAAATTTTTTCAAACCAATCCAGAGCTCCTATTTATGAGGCCCTTGAAAAATTTAGAGAAATGCGCGTTGTTCCCTTTGATGTTCCCGGACATAAACACGGAAAGGGAAACCCCGAGCTTACGGCATTCCTTGGCGAGCAATGTGTAAGTATTGATGTTAACAGCATGAAGCCCTTGGATAATCTATGCCATCCGGTATCCGTTATACAAGAAGCCGAATTGCTTGCTGCTGAAGCGTTTGGAGCAGAACACGCTTTTTTAATGGTAGGGGGAACAACAAGCTCTGTACAAAGTATGGTGCTTTCCTGCTGTAAACGGGGCGATAAAATAATTTTGCCGAGGAACGTACATAGAAGCGTTATAAATGCACTGGTGCTATGCGGTGCAATCCCTGTATATGTAAACCCTGATGTTAATGCAAGATTGGGAATTTCCCTTGGAATGAGCCGTGAGCAGGTAAAAAAAGCAATTCAGGCTAACCCTGATGCCGTTGCCGTGCTTGTGAACAATCCGACTTATTACGGAATTTGCAGTGACCTTCGTGCTATTGTTAAAATGGCTCATGAGGCCGGTATGTTGTGCCTTGTGGACGAAGCCCACGGAACACATTTTTACTTTGGAGAAAATATGCCTGTTTCCGCCATGGAGGCCGGGGCGGATATGGCTGCGGTATCAATGCACAAAAGCGGAGGCAGCTTAACTCAATCCAGCTTGCTGTTGATTGGTAAAAATGTAAATGCCGGCCATGTTCGACAAATTATAAACCTAACTCAAACCACTTCAGGAAGCTATCTTTTGATGTCAAGCCTTGATATAAGCAGAAGAAACCTTGCCTTGCGTGGAAAGAGCATTTTCCGCAAGGTTGTGGAAATGGCAGAGTATGCAAGGGAGGAGATCAATGCCATTGGAGGTTATTATGCCTATGGCAATGAGCTTAAAAACGGCGATTCCATATTTGATTTTGACCCCACAAAATTAAGTGTGCATACAAGGGATATAGGCCTTGCAGGTATTGAGGTTTACGATATTTTAAGGGATGAATACGATATACAAATAGAATTTGGAGATATCGGCAATATATTGGCCTACCTTTCCATTGGAGACCGTATGCAAGAGCTGGAGCGCCTTGTAAGTGCCCTTGCTGAAATAAAAAGACGATATATGAAGGACCCCTATGGCCTTTTGAGCCAGGAATATATAGATCCCGAGGTTGTATACAGCCCACAAAAAGCATTTTATGCCAACAAAAAAAGCATTCCCCTTAATGAAAGCGAGGGCTTTGTATGTAGCGAGTTTGTTATGTGCTATCCTCCGGGAATTCCAATACTGGCTCCAGGTGAACGTATTACAAAAGAGATACTTGACTACATAGCATATGCGAAGGCAAAGGGCTGTTCCATGACAGGCCCTGAAGATCTGGAGATAAAGAATATAAACATTTTGGTGGAAGGAGAATTGATATAATGGATTTATGGTTCAGCGAATTTCATACACCTGATGTTAAACATAGCTTAAGAGTTACCAAACATTTATATTCAAGCAGGAGTGAATTTCAACAGATTGACATTTTCGAAACACCCGAATTTGGGAAGGTATTGGCTCTTGATGGAAATGTTATGCTCACGGAACGTGATGAATTTATTTATGACGAAATGATTACACATATACCGATGTCGGTGCATAAAAATGTTCAGGATGTTTTAGTAATTGGTGCCGGTGATGGAGGTGTTGTAAGGGAGCTTACAAGATATGACAGCGTAAAACGTATAGACCTCGTGGAAATGGACGGTCAAGTTATAGAGGCTTGTCGTACCTATTTGCCGGAAAATGCCTGTAAACTTGATGATAGCAGGGTTCACATATATTTTGACAATGCACTTCGCTTTATAAGGCGATGCCAAGATGAATACGATTTGATTATTGTTGACTCAAATGACCCCTTCGGCCCCTCCGAGGGATATTTCACAAGGGAATTCTATGGGATATGCTATAATGCCCTTCATGAAGACGGAATAATGGTAAATCAACAGGGAAGTCCTTTTTATAAACATGATGCGGAGGCTATGCAAAGGAGCCATAAAAGAATAGTTAATACTTTTCCTATCAGTCGTGTATATCAGGCAAATATACCGACCTATGCCGCAGGATATTGGCTTTTCGGCTTTGCCAGCAAAAAATATCATCCCATAGATGATTTCGATGAAAAATGGTGGCGCAGCTTACATCTAAGCACTAAGTATTACACAACAAAATTACACGTCGGCTCATTTTACTTGCCGGCATACCTGGAGAAGATGTTGGAGGAGGTGGAAGCGTGAAAAAAAACATTGAAACATTTATAGGCTGCGACAGCGAGTATTGGGATGCTAAAATAGTTTTGTTCGGTGCGCCCTTCGATTCAACAACAAGCTTTCGCCCCGGAGCAAGATTCGGTTCATCCGCCATTCGCCATGAAAGTTTCGGTATAGAAACATATAGTCCCTATCAGGATAAGGATTTGAGTGAAACAAAAATTTTTGATAGTGGAGATTTGGAGCTGTGCTTCGGCTCTACGGAATCGGCACTTAATGATATTGAAAGTAAGGCTAGAGAAATTCTGAACGACGGTAAAATTCCATTTTTAATTGGCGGTGAACATCTGGTAACCCTCGGTGTAGTAAAGGCGGTTTTTGAAAAATATCCCGATATGCATATTATTCATTTTGATGCCCATGCAGATCTTCGTGATGATTATCTCGGTGCCAAACTAAGTCATGCTTGTGTTATTAGACGATGCCATGAGTTTTTGGGTGATAATAGAATTCATCAATTCTGTATCAGAAGTGGAGAAAAAGCGGAATTTGACTTTGCAAAAGAACACACAGACATGCATAAGTTTAACTTTAAAGGGCTCGCTGAATTATCTGAAAAGCTAATTCAAGATAAAACCCCTGTCTATTTAAGTGTTGATTTAGATTGTCTTGACCCCTCGGTGCTTTGTGGTACAGGAACCCCTGAAGCCGGTGGAGTAAGCTTTATGGATTTGTTGGATGCCATATTAACTGTTGGTGAAACAAATATAGTGGGTGCTGATATTAATGAACTTGCCCCAATGCTTGATATAAGCGGTGCCTCAACTGCTACGGCATGTAAAATAGTAAGAGAGATGCTTTTAGCATTTTATAAATAAAAAGTCTTAATTATTCAAAAATATTAAAGAACAAGGAGAATTAAAAAATGAGCAGAGTTTTAGTAATTGGATGTGGCGGAGTCGCAAATGTAGCTATTAGAAAATGTTGTCAGGTGGATGATGTTTTTACAGAGCTTTGTATAGCAAGTCGTACAAAATCAAAATGTGATGAACTTGCAGCGGAACTGGAAGGCACAACCTCAACAAAAATTACCACTGCACAGGTGGATGCGGATAATGTTCAGGAATTGATAGATCTTATTAATTCTTATAAACCCGACCTCGTTATGCACATAGCTCTTCCGTATCAAAATTTAACAATTATGGATGCCTGCCTCGCTTGCGGTGTTAATTATATGGATACCGCAAATTATGAACCCGAAAACACGGATGACCCCGAATGGAGGGCGATCTATGAAAAAAGGTGTGAAGAGAAGGGCTTTTCAGCATATTTTGATTACAGTTGGCAATGGGCATATCAGGAAAAGTTCCAAAAAGCAGGGCTTACCGCACTTTTAGGCTGTGGCTTTGACCCCGGTGTAACCCAGGCATACTGTGCATATGCAAAAAAACATGAGTTTGATACCATTGATACAATAGATATACTTGATTGCAACGGTGGAGACCACGGATATCCCTTTGCAACCAATTTTAATCCTGAAATAAATCTTCGTGAAGTTTCATCACCCGGAAGTTATGTTGAAAACGGAAAATGGGTTGAAATTCCTGCTATGAGCATTAAGAGAGAGTATGATTTCGATTGTGTAGGACAAAAGGATATGTATCTCCTTCACCATGAGGAAATTGAATCCTTGGCAAAGAATTTTCCTGAGGTAAAGAGAATTCGCTTTTTTATGACCTTTGGACAGAGCTACCTAACACATATGCGCTGCCTTGAAAACGTTGGTATGCTTTCCACCACACCTATTAATTTTGAAGGGCACCAGATTGTACCTATTAAATTTCTCAAGGAACTTCTTCCCGACCCGGCAAGCCTCGGACCCCGCACACATGGAAAAACAAACATAGGTTGTATATTCACAGGTAAAAAAGACGGCAAAGATAAAACTTATTACATCTATAATGTTTGCGATCATCAAGAATGTTATAAAGAGGTAAAAAGCCAAGCAATTAGCTATACTACAGGTGTTCCCGCCATGTGTGGCGCACTTATGCTTTTAACAGGCAAATGGAACAAAGCGGGAGTTTATACTGTAGAAGAATTTGATCCCGATCCTTTCCTTGATGCTCTTGATAAATATGGCCTACCTCGTAGAGAAAACTATAATCCTAAATTGGTGGAATAATGAAGAATAACGATGTGTTCAAAGGTTTATCAAACAAATCCATACCTGAAATATTTGCAAATATAAAAACACCCTGTTATGTGATTGATGAGGAAAGACTTATTTCAAATGCAAAAATTCTATCATCGATCATTGAGAATACAGGTTGCAAAATATTGCTCGCACAAAAGGCTTTTTCCAATTATGATTTTTATCAGCTTTTGTCGCAATATATATCGGGAACTGAGGCAAGCGGTCTTTTCGAGGCAAGATTAGGCGCAGAGGAAATGCCAAATGGGGAAGTACATGTTTTTTGTGCCGCCTACCGGGATGATGAATTTGAAGAACTTTTGAAATATGCGGATCATATTGTATTCAATTCTATAAACCAATTAAAAAAATTTGCTAAAAAAGCAAAAGAAAGTGGAAAAAGTATAGGCATTCGAATTAATCCCGAATGCTCCACCCAAACAGGTCACGAAATATATGACCCATGTGCAATAGGCAGTCGCCTTGGAGTTACGCGGGAAATATGGAACAGGGAAATGACGGATAGCCTTTTTTCCATGCTTGATGGACTTCATTTTCATACCCTTTGTGAACAAAATTCCGATGCTTTAGAAACGACAATGGAAGCTGTTGAGCTGCGTTTTAGCGATGTTCTACCCCATATGAAATGGTTAAATATGGGAGGAGGTCATCATATAACAAGGCGGGACTATGATATACAAAGGCTTGAAAAAATTATCAACTATGCACAAGAAAAATGGAATTTACATGTATACCTTGAACCGGGTGAAGCTGTAGCGTTAAATGCGGGGTATCTTATCAGTAAAGTGCTTGATATAGTTGAGAATGGAGATATAAAAACCGCTATTTTGGATACAAGCGCTGCTTGTCATATGCCCGATGTTATAGAAATGCCATATACCCCTCCGCTTCTCAACGGATATTCAAACGAAAGCAAAAAATACTCATATCGTTTAGCAGGACCAACTTGCCTTTCCGGAGATATAATAGGCGAATATAGCTTTGATAATGAATTAAAAATCGGTGATTTTCTTGTTTTTGGTGATATGGCT
>JAAZPT010000228.1 GCA_012797085.1 Christensenellaceae bacterium
GTTGAATAAAATCTAATAAAGGGTTTTAAAGTATTTTGTAGAATTATTATATATAGATAAAATGATAAAATATCATTAATAAATTGCATTTTAAGTTAAAGGAGCAAAATTATGAAAACTAATATTACTGCAAAAAACTTAATAATTACCCCTGGAATAACAAATAGGATAATCAAAAAAACCGATAAAATGCAAAGATATTTAAATCCAAATACTGAAATTTCTGTGCATTTAGTAAAAGAAAAAAACAAAAGAAGAAAAGTTGAAATTACGGTTCCTGTTAGAGGTGCTATATTAAGAGCTGAAGCCTCAAGTGATAATAACTTATTTATAGCGATAGATGCTGCATTAGCTAAAATTGAGCGTCAAATACATAAGCATAGAACAAAACTTGAAGATCGTCTAAAAGTTGATGCATTTGCGGATACGGAATTGGAATTCATTGAAGATTTTGAAAAAGAAGACAACCTTGAAATAGTAAAGCGTAAATTTTACACGGTAAGACCCATGTCTGTTGATGATGCAATAATGCAAATGGAATTATTAGGTCATAGTTTCTTTGTTTTTGTAGATCAAGATACAGAACAAACAAATGTTTTATACTTAAGAAAAGACGGCAACCTAGGTTTGTTAGAACCTGAAAATTAATTATTTAGTTTAAATTTGTTCAAAAAAGCAACTACTTACTTAATGTAGTTGCTTTTTTATTATATTATATATTTTATTTAATAGTTATTCTTCCCTGTGGTACAGCATATTGTTCGCCAATAACTCCTTCTAACACTTCTTCTGTATATTGAATTAATGCATCTTCAAGTGCTAAATAAGTATTATAACCGGTTAAAGCGTTTCTATATCCAAACACATAATATGTATCTCCGCCAGCTGCTGTAAAGTTATTTGTGGCAACAGTATAAACTCTATCCACATCAAAAGGTTCACCGGCAATTGTATCAATTATAACTCTACTGCCCGGTTTTGCTGGAGCATAATATGTACTATTAGGATATTGTTCCCCTTGTTCATAAGCAATGCTTGTATCTAATGTAAACACAATACCTGAAACCTGAGGGAATGCACCTGATGCCTCCGGTGTTGAAAAAGTAGCAGCCTCTAAAGCCTCTAATATTTCCGCACCATTTAACTGTAATATTTGAACTGTATTTCCAAATGGGAATACGGTTTTCATATCGTTCATGGTTACATCACCAATTTGTATGGAATCTCTTATTCCGCCACCATTTGTTATCGCACAATCCACTGTTCCATTATAGTTTTTATTAGCTGCCCATAAAATAGCATCGGCACAAAAATCACCTAAGTTTGTTTCTTGTGTACGAACACCCGGAGCTCTATTTCCATCTAATAATACTTTTGTTTCAGCAAATTTAGCACTTAGTACTTCCATAATCTCATCATAATATGAATTAACTACTGCATCTACTTCTTCATCTTTATGTTTGATTCCTGAAAGAAGTTCGGATAAGCTACTATTTATTTTACGAGCTTGAATAAAGTCTCCTTTTAATGATTCGCCATCATATATTACTGCACCTATGCTTGAGCCATAAGCTCCTGTTTGCATGTGTAGTGTATCCCCTACTTTTTCATATAATAAAGTATGACTATGTCCATCTATAAGCAAGTCAATTCCTGTTACTTTTTCAAGTAAATCTAAAGACCTATTTCCAGTACTTTCATCATCCACGCCTAAATGCGCCAAGCAAACAACTAAATTACATCCTTTTTCTTTTAATTCATCAACTTGAGCTTGAGCTTCTGCAAACATCTCTTCACCTTGAAGTATTTTTACATTCTTAATATTTTCCGGATTGGCTTTTGTCATTGTTTCCGGTGTGGTTATGCCAAAAACACCAATTTTCATACCATTTTTTAGTTCAAATATTTTATTACTATCAAATATTTTTTCATTGTCCGACTGACGATAAATATTAGCTACAACAATAGGAAACTCCATTTTTTCTTTTAATTGAAGCAAGTTATCAATTCCCCAATCAAATTCATGATTACCTGCTGTCATCAAATCATAACCAACAAGATTCATAAACTCAATTGCTTTTTCACCTTTTGATAAGTTTACTATTGGAGCACCCTGAATATCATCTCCTGCAGAAAAAAGCAAAACCTCCGCTCCGGTTGCTTGAGCATCTTTTTTATATTGAGCAAGTTCAGCATAACCTATTCTACCATCGCTATTATTTTGCATTACTTGGCCATGGAAGTCATTGGTGAACAAAATAACAAGTTTACCATCGTAAACACCTGCTTCTTCAGCTACTGCTGATACAATAGAAAACATCATAGCAATTGCAATGATTAAAGATAAAAGTTTTTTCATATAAACCCTTCCTTTCAAATAATATTTAATTTGATAAAGTTTCTATGATTTTATTATATAATTTAATTGTTTACTTTTCAACAAAAACAAAACAAGGTAATGTAAAACCCCCATAATTAATATGAGGGTTATTTTAGGCTTATATAGATTATTTTAATTAAATATTTGCATTTGATTTGTTGTAAATAAGCATTAATTATTAAAACCTAA
>JAAZPT010000229.1 GCA_012797085.1 Christensenellaceae bacterium
AAGGAAATATTATGAGAATAATAGTTGATGCCGATGCTTGTCCTGTTTTAGACAACATTGTAAAAATTTCATCAAAATACAACTTAGAACTTATTTTAGTATGTGATAGCGCTCATTATATTAATTTGGAGGGGGCTACAACAATAACCGTGTCTCAAGGGGTGGATAGCGCTGATTTTAAAATTGTTAATATGTTAAATAAAGGCGATATTGTAGTAACTCAGGATTATGGTCTTGCTGCCCTTGCTATAGCGAGAAATGCAAAAGCAATAAACCAAAACGGAATGATATATAGTGAAACCAATATAGATTCTTTGCTTATGTCAAGGCATATGGCTAAAAAAATACGCTCGGCAAGCAAAAGGAGCCCAATAAAAACAAGGCTAAAAGGGCCTGCAAAACGCACAAAGGAACATGATTTTGCCTTTGATAAGGCCTTTGAAGAATTAATTTTAGAATGTTTGCCAAAATAAAAAGGCATTAGTACAATGCTTGAATTTTATTTGTATTTGTTATATAATAACATTGTTTTGATAGGGAATGTACATTGTGCACGTTTTTAGAGATTTGCCGTTTGGTGCAAGGCAAAATTGTGTAGATGTTTTCCACCCTTGAACATTGCAGTGATGAATTGCATGGCTTATGCCCATTAAAGCATAACAATAAGGAAACTGTGTTTCAAATTTGGGTGGCACCACGATTATTCGTCCCTTGAATCGGGGCTTTTTTATTGCCATTAATTAAAAAATAGGAGAGATTTTTATGTTAGATGTAAGAAGAATAAGAGAAAATCCTGAAGAACTTGTGCAAGCCCTAAAATCAAGGAATGCCAATATAAGCTTGGATGAGTTTTTAGCTCAAGATGTTGAAAGGCGCACATTGTTAGCAGAAGTTGAAGCTCTAAAAAATGAACGTAATACTGAAAGTAAAGAGGTTGGCAGGATAAAACGTGAAGGCGGCGATGCCGGCGAAATTATGCAAAAAATGCGCCTTGTAGGTGAAAAAATTGCGGAACTTGATGGCAAAATAGCTGAAATTGATGCTGCAATGAACAATTTTTTATTAAATGTTCCTAATATTCCAAGCGATAAAACCCCAATCGGAAAAGATGAAACTGAAAATGTGGAACAAAGAAAAATTGGCACACCAAGGGATTTTACTTTTGAACCTAAAGCTCATTGGGATATTGGTACAAGCTTAAATATATTGGATTTTGATACTGCCGCAAAAATATCCGGAGCGCGTTTTACAGTATATAGAGGGCTTGGAGCAAGGCTTGAGCGTGCAGTTATAAACTTTTACCTAAATGAGCATTGCAAAAACGGCTATGATGAAATATATCCACCATACTTGGTTACAAGGGAAACGATGACCGGTACAGGCCAATTACCAAAGTTTGAGGAGGATGCTTATAAGGTTGATAATAATACCTTCCTCATTCCAACAGCGGAGGTTCCTGTAACAAACCTGTATAGGGATATGATACTGGATGGAGCTACATTGCCCATACGCCATTGTGCATACTCTACATGCTTCAGGGCTGAAGCCGGTAGTGCGGGCCGTGATACGAGGGGGCTTATACGTCAGCATCAATTCAACAAAGTTGAACTTGTTAAAATAGCCAAACCGGAAGAAAGCTATGAAGAACTTGAACATATGACCAAATCTGCGGAGCATGTTTTACAAATGTTGGGCTTACCCTATAGAGTTGTTGCTCTTTGCACCGGTGATATAGGCTTCAGTGCAGCAAAAACTTATGACATTGAGGTTTGGATGCCAAGCTATAACCGTTATGTGGAAATATCCAGCTGTTCCAACTGTGAGGATTTCCAAGCAAGGCGTGCAAATATAAGGTTCCGTAGGGATACAAAGAGCAAGCCTGAATTTGCTCATACCCTCAACGGCTCCGGTGTAGCAGTAGGCCGTACAGTTGCTGCAATATTGGAAAACTACCAAAATGAAGACGGAACAGTTACTATACCGGATGCTTTAGTTCCATATATGGGCACAGATATTATTAAATAAACATAAAAAAATGAGCTGTTAGCTCATTTTTTTATTTGTTAATATTTCAATGTTAGTGTAATAAAGAATCCGCCAGTATCAGTTTCAAAACCCTTAACAACCTTATTATCACCGTAGAACCAACTGCTAATTTTTGTACCTATGTTATACCAGGAATCTTCACCTATATAGGCCAATTTAATGCTGGTTTCTTTGTTGCTTGCAGCATCGTTTAATATTTTAAGCAATTCTTCATCTGTTGAAAATGTTTTGTACTGTTCTAAATCAACATATTCTAAAGTAACTTCCGCACTCTTGTCATAATATTGATAGCTATATGTACTTACGCCATATTTTCTTGTACCGCTTTCTAAAAATTTGCGTAGAGGTGTATTTATGTAATAGTATTTGTCATCGCCGCTATATACAAGTTTCAAAGTTACTTCTTTCCTCTGCATAGCTTCACCGGCTACCTTTGCCAAGTCTTCATCGCTTGTAAAGTATAACACGCCTTCAGCACTTTTAAATTCCGCATTAATTACGGCGCTAAAGCCTGTGGGCTTAAATGTATAAGTCTTAATTAAATATTTTTCATAATTTGATTTTAACCATGATTCCAATGTGTAGCTTAAATCAAAATATTTTTCATTGCCTGTATAGAATAAGTTTATAGGGGATTCTTGGGATTTTAAAGCTGTATCTAAAACCTCATAAAGTTCAGCTTCGCTGTTAAACTGTGTAAAACCGTTATAAATTAAATAATTGTATTTTGTTCCCTTAGCCTTTGGGAATAGATAGTTTTGGCGCTCCCAGTCATGATCCCTGCCCATGAAATCATCGCTTAAACCAAAGTAACCGTAACCTTCATTTCCACCGCCCTTAGGGTCATCCCAAGTACAGTCCACATGATACCAATCCTCGTCTAATTTAACTATATTCCAGGCATGGAACTCGCCTTTACCATAACCGGTTACATACATGCTTGGTATGCCGGCTTCCTTTAATAACATTTGATAAGCTATGGCATAGCTTTCGCATACACCGCTTCCATCCAATAAAACGCCCCTGGGATAATGTTCTTCCATGCTCTCATCATAATCGGCATTGTATATTAACCAGTCGTGGAACCAAATAGCTTTTTCAAAATCGTTTTGTAAGTTTTGTAATTTGCTTTCTTCAACTAATGCCTTTACCTTGCCAACGACTGTTGTAGGGTCGTTTTCATCGCTTCTTGGGGCAGCTTCAATCATTTCAGTACTTAACTTAAGGCTTTGGAAGTCCTTATTCATTATCTCGGCGCTTACCATGTAGTAGCCTTCTTCTTTAATTTTAAAAGAAAAACTGGGCTCTTTTGAATCCTTAACATATTCAACTGTGTCGGTTGTTCTTTTGCCTTCTTCGTTTAAACCGGTAATTTTTAATAATAAATAAGTAAATTTATAACCTTCGCTGCTTTCACTCATTACAATATCAACTTTTACTTCTTCATTTAAAGGAAAATAAAAGTTTTCAGTTTCTAGATAGGCATACTCCATATCCCTTGGATGTATGGCCGCTTGAGCTGAGCCTATAAAAAGTATCAATATAAAAGTTATTAATATATATTTTGCAATTTTTTTCATAATAAATATCCTCCTCAAAATCACTTCCTTAATTAGTTTAATTAAAATGATTTAATAATGCAATGGTATAAATAAATTACAAACATAATTAAATCAACAAAATACTTGCAATAATTATATATTTTAGTTAAAATATGTTTGCCGCGTGCATGATGACGGTTGAGTCCTGTGCGATATTTAAGCGTGAACCCTGTCAGGTCCGGAAGGAAGCAGCAGTAAGCGCTGATAATATGTGCTGCGGGGGTGCTCAGCCCGAGTGCGCCGGTATTATAATGTGGAGGGTCTTTATGAATTTTGATAATATTGCAAAACAAGATACTGAAATTGCTAATATAATAAACTTGGAACTTCAAAGGCAAAGGGAACATATAGAACTTATTGCATCGGAAAACTTTGTTTCGGAGGCTGTTATGGCTGCTATGGGTACTCCCTTAACAAACAAATATGCCGAAGGCTACCCAAGCAAAAGATACTATGGTGGTTGTGAATTTGTTGATATGGCTGAAAAATTGGCTATTGACAGAGCAAAACAATTATTTGGTGCAGAGCATGCAAATGTTCAAGCCCATAGTGGTGCTCAAGCAAATACAGCTGTATATTATGCCTTACTTGATTATGGTGATACAGTTTTAGGTATGGATCTTTCAAATGGTGGTCATTTGACTCATGGTAGCAAAGTTAACATCAGCGGTAAATATT
>JAAZPT010000420.1 GCA_012797085.1 Christensenellaceae bacterium
CGTCCCAGCCCGCCACTTCCCCCTCCATATCCGCCACACCATCGAGCGTGATACTGCCGACCCGTACAGGTTCAGTTTTCATACCCGTTGCTGGATCGAGGTAATCGGCGTAGAGCACGAATTCCACCGCGGGTCTTGTGTCCACCGGTCCATTACGCCATCTTTTTTCGGCTCTGAAGCTGGTCTTATCCAGGCGATTGACGAGCGTGTCCGAGGTGGAGCTCAGGACATCAAGCGAGAAACCATCGGGCCCTGTCGTGCCCCGCTCTTCCTCGACATAATAGAAGTACTTGACGCGATCACCTGCAGCGATCCCGTAATCTGTCAGCCGGGCGTCCGGGAAAGCACCATAGATCTCCAGATCGAACCAGGTATAGGTCCAGATCAGGCTGTTTTCCTGGGTCGTCTCGCGGCTCTGGCCCAGGATGTTCTCGTCCGCCACACCGTTGAGGGTGACAGGTTCACCGACGATCTCCGACCAGATGTCGGTCTCGATGCGTGTCCCATCCTCCAGCACAATACCGCGGTAGAGCTGGATGCTGACCGGTGGCAGACCGCCCAGTGAAGCAGCGGTTCTGTCACCGATATCCCAGACCTTGTGGGCGGTGAAGCCGTTGCGGTAACGGTTGCTTACGTTCCAGCGCAGAGCGTCCGCCTCTGAGACATCCTTTGTTTCCAGCAGTTCATAGTTTTGCGGAATCCACTCTTCGACGATACGAAACTCGTTTTCGCGGCGGCTGTGATTCCCATGTTCATCGATGACATCATAATATTTCGGCAGCCGCTTCCAGATATAGAGCCATTCCTGCACCTCGCCGCCATCCGTGATCTGGTCGTCGACCATGCCGTCCACAACCACCTCGTCATACTTCCGCATGGACGTCACACCCGTAGCCGCGTCCCACGTCGTCTTATAGAGACTGAAGCGGACCGTCTCGGGCAGAAGTTTCTCTCCTGCGAACTCCGGCATGGCGAGAGAGAGGTCGAAGCTTTTGCGCGCCTCGAGCATCACGGGGTGGTAGTCGTTTAGAATTTCGGTCTCACTGACGATGATCTTGTCATAGCTCTCCGGCACATGGATCTCATCTACGCTGTAGTCGTACGCGCATTCCTCGATAACCCCGTTGACCTCTTTGTAATAGTAGAGGGGCAGGTGCTCCCAGGTGACCTCGGTCTCACCGTCGTGCAGCAGCCTGGGTTCTCCCGCCGTTTCATAGAGTTCGCCATTCTGGCGCAGCACGAGTTCAACGTCCGGCTTCAGCGTCGGCGCGTCATCGGACCACGTCTTTTTCGCCGTGAAGCTGGTCTCCTGCCAGTTGTTTGTCACCACGAGTTCGGTGCCGTTCTCGTGGCCGGCGCCATCGTAAAGCGCGACCACACGCAGCTCAGCGCGGTAATTCTCTGGGATCAGGTGGATAAATTCTCCCGCTGCATTGAACTGCCCCTCTTCGACAGAGTAACTGTAGGCATTGCCCTGTTCATCCGTCGCCGGCAGATCGGTCCAGTGAACCGTGTCCGATCCGTTCGGGAGCGTTCGGGTATTGTCACCCGGCTGTATTTCCGGCACGACCTCATAGTCCGCCATGAGCGCGGTTTTTCTCAGCAGGCGGAAGACGACCGTCGGTTTGTCCGTGGGAGCGTTGTCCGACCAGATTTTTCTCACCCTCTGGGTC
>JAAZPT010000230.1 GCA_012797085.1 Christensenellaceae bacterium
GGGTAAATTGTCTTTGCTGCGAACAATGTTCCTCAACACACCGTTTACAAGGCCGGCCCACGGTTCTACAGTGCTTACAAGCCTTATAAGTTTTACTCCCTCGTTTACGGCAGCGCTATCGGGTACTCTATCCATAAACATAATTTGAGCCAAGCTTAAACGCAATACATCTCGCAAAATAGGATCTGTTGTTGGAGTTTCCATAAAGGAATCTAAAACATGGTCTATAAGGTAAAGGTTTTCCAATGTAGTATAAACTATGTTTGTTGCCAAACGTTTATCCTCATTTTTAAGGCGGTTTGTTTTAAGTACATTGTTTATTGCAAGGGCTGTATAGGCCTTGCGAACTGTAATATCCTGCAGTATTCTGAATGCCGTCAGCCTTGATAAAGTTGCTGTTTGATCTTCTTCACGAATTTGTTGAGGCTTGAAGCCGCTTTGTTTGTCTTTAAAATTCTTGACATCAGGCCTGTCACCACGGGGTTTTCTATCGCCTTTAAAGTCTTCATTTAGCTTGTTGAAGTTACGTGGTTTATCGCTAGATTCACGTTTGCCTTCCTGTTTGTCCCTATAAGGTTTTCTATCGCCAAAGGTTTTTTTATCACCTTTAAATCCATCACCGGATTTGCTAAAGCTGCGTGGTTTGTCTCCAAATTCACGTTTACCTTCCGGCTTATCTCCATAGGGTTTTCTATCTCCAAAAGGTTTTTTATCAGCCTTAAATCCATCGCCGGACTTGCTAAAACCACGTGGTTTGTTTCCAAATTCACGTTTGCCTTCCGGCTTATCTCTATAGGACTTTCTATCTCCAAAAGGTTTTTTATCGCCCTTAAAGCCTTCCTTTCCCTTGTTAAAGCTGCGTGTTTTTCCGGAATCTCTTTTTACACCTTGAGTGCCAAAACCTTTGGATTTTGTTTTTTTATTGTTATCCATATTTTTCTCTTTCTATAAAAAGGCTTTTTCCGCCCTTTCCCCTTCAATTACTTTGTTGCCCAACATATAGGCCTTTGCACTCATTGCTTTTTTATTCGGTGCTTGCAATGTAATTATTTCTAAACTTCCATCACCTGTTGAAACAATTATGCCCTCTTTGTTGTTGGCTTTTAAAATTGTTCCGTTTACTTGCCCGCTATTGCTTTCTATTACTTTAACCTCAAGTATGTTTATATTTCCCTTGTCGGTAACAATAAAAGCTTTTGGCCAAGGTTGCAACGCTCGAACTTGCCTTGAAATTTGAATAGCACTGTTGTTAAAATCGATTATGCCCATTTCTTTATTAAGCATAGGGTCATAACTTGATTGTGAATCATCCTGTTTTTGAGGGCTTATATTATCAAAGTTTTCCAGGGTTTTTATTAATAAATCAGCGCCAATTATAGATAATTTATGCAACAATGTTTCGGCAGTATCCGTATCTTCTATAACACACTCTGCCTTTAACAGCATATCCCCGGTATCTATGCCCTTATCTGTAAGCATGGTTGTTACACCTGTTACAGCATCTCCATTAAGTATTGCCCATTGGGCTGGAGAAGCTCCCCTATGTTTTGGCAGCAATGAGCCATGAACATTTATTGTAGCTCTTGGTACATCCAACACTTCTTGGCTTAATATTTGACCAAAAGCTGCTGTTACAAAAAAATCCGGCTTTAAATCTTTTAAAATTTCTAAACCGTCTTGCCTTGTTTTTAGAGGTTGATATACGGGTATATTGTTGGCTTCCGCAAAAATTTTTACTTCGCTTTTTTGTACCTTGCCCCCTCTTCCTTTCGGTCTATCCGGCTGTGTAAAAACGGCTATTACATTATAGTTGTTTTGAACTAAAGCTTTTAGCGATTCCACCGCAAAAGCCGGTGTACCCATAAAAACTATACGTTTATCTTTATTCATTATGTGTTTCATCCTCTACAGCATTATCGCCTTCATCAACATTTTTATTGTTTGTGTTTGCGCGCCTATAAACACGGCGCTTTGCCTCGGTAGCCATTCTTTCAAGATCTTCCTGAGTAAGCTCCCTGTCCATAATATCAACATAAAGCCTGCCATTTAAATGGTCATACTCATGACAAATAGCCCTTGCCAAAAAGCCCTCTGCCTCCAATTTGAATTCCTTGCCATGCCTATCCTTTGCCTTTACGGTAAGTTTTTGTGGGCGTGTTACCAAGCCTGCCCTGCCGGGAACACTTAAGCAGCCTTCTTGCCCTTGTTGTTCCCCTTCTTCATTCATTATAACCGGATTTATAAGCTCCCTTAAGCCTTCGCCGTCATTTATATCTATAACCGCAACACGCCTTAAAATTCCAACCTGAGGTGCCGCTAAGCCGACACCTTCCTTTTGCTGCATTGTATGCGCCATATCATCAAGCAATTTATGCAGTCTAATATCAAATTTTTTAACTTCTTTAGCAACTTCCCTAAGTTTGGGGTCGCCTATTTCCAATACTTTCCTAATTGCCATTCTAATCTTCCTTTATATCATGTTTGTTGGGTTTACTTCTAAATATATATTAATATCTTCATATTGTATTTGGCTAAGTTCTTCCATCTTGGCCATAAGGGTGTCTAAATCCTCATGTACAAAGGTTTTTAGCATAACTTGGTACCTGAACTTACCCCTTATTCTATTTACAGGTGCCTCATCCATATGAGCTAAAAGCACCTTTTGTTTTACTTTTTTATCGTTTGCTATAAACTCTTTTACCTGTTTATGCAAAGACTCGCATAAGCTGATTACTTCGTTTTGGTCTTTGCCTTCCAAAAGCAACCTTACCAGTTGCGTATATGGCGGGTACAAACCCGTACGCCTACGCTCCAACTCCCTGGAAAAAAACGCTCTATAATCTTGCTTTGCAGCATCAAGTATAACAGGATGATCAGGCTTATAAGTCTGTACAACCACTTCTCCGGGAAGCCCGGCCCTGCCGGCCCTACCGGCCACTTGGGTTATAAGCTGAAATGTTCTCTCCGGAGCCCTATAATCAGGCAAATATAGAGTAAGATCAGCAGCCACAACGCCTACAAGGGTAACGTTGGGAAAATCCAATCCCTTTGTAATCATCTGTGTACCTATGAGTACACGTGCCTTTCCGCTGCCAAATTCTTCAAGCAAATCTGCATGGCTGTTTTTTTTGGTTGTGGTATCAATATCCATACGCACGGTTTCTATGCCCGGAAAAAACTTTGCTACCTCTTCCTCCACCCTTTGTGTACCTAAGCCGAAATGTTTTATATAGGGGCTTCCACAGGCAGGGCATTTTGAAGGCACCGGCTCCCTAAGGCCACATAGGTGGCAATGCAAGCCTTCCGGCTCACTACCTTGAGCCTTATGGTGAGTTAAGGAAACATCACAATTATCGCACTTCATAACATGACCGCAGTTTCGGCAGGATACAAAACTTGAATAGCCACGGCGGTTTAAAAACAATATCGCCTGGCCGCCTGAATCAAAGCAAGCTTTAAGCTTTTGCTGCAATGTTCTGCTGAATATGGATCTGTTCCCACCCGACAACTCATTGCGCATATCAACAATATTTACTATGGGCAAGGGGCGATTCATAACCCTTTTGGGCATTTCTACAATTGTATAGTGACCTCTTATTGCCATAGCAAAGCTTAATATGCTTGGAGTTGCACTGGATAAAACCAATGTGCCCCCTTCCCTGTCGCAGCGTATTTTTGCAACTTGCCTGGCATCATAGCGAGGGTGCCTGTCGCTTTGGTATGTGGACTCGTGCTCTTCATCTATAACTACAAGGCCAAGATCTTCAACGGGGGCAAATATTGCAGAGCGGGCACCTATTACAACCCTTGCCTGACCTAAGCGTATACGGCGCCATTCATCATATCGCTCCCCCGCTGTCAAGCGTGAATGAAGCACCGCCGCGCTATCGGAAAACCTTTCCCTGAACCATTTAACCATTTGAGGTGTTAAGGATATTTCAGGCACTAATACAATAACGCCCTTATCCATATCGAGCACCTTTTCTATCATACGAAGGTAAACTTCCGTTTTTCCGCTACCTGTAATACCATGTATTAAAAAGGCGCCTTTGCCTTGCATAAGTTCCGGCAACATAATATTTAAAGCGTTCTTTTGCTGAGGCATAAGCTCCGGCGCCGGCAAAATTTCATCATCGAAATTTTCATAAGGCAGTCTAAAAACCTCTCGTTTAAAAACTTTTACATGGCCTTGTTCCTCCAATTGCAACAAAGCTTGTAAAGGCGATGAAATATACTCTGAAAGCTCCTTTATACTATGTACCTTTTTATCTATAAGCAGGTTTAATAGCTGTTTACGCTTTTCCGACCGGCCTTGAGAGTTTGCAGCCGCCTTAATATCCTCATAGCTATAATTTTTATTAATTACAGCCACAGTCTCCTGTTTTATTTTTATTTTGCCGGTGCGCATTTCTGCCGGCATCATAAGACGTAAAGTTTCCGCAAGGGGGCAATGGGATTCCTCCGCCATATCCTTTGCCAAATCTATAAGGCATGGTAGTATGGCCGGATAATCCTCCAAACAGGCAATAATGGGTTTTAGCTTGTTTAAAGGCACATCACATTCCTTTGAAATATCAACAACAACCCCCATTAGTTTGCGTACACCAAAGGGAACCCTTACACGCATACCTATTTGAAGTTCCATATTGTCAGGTATAGTGTATGTAAAGGCCTTTGCTAAGTTTTCATGAACCAAATCAATAATTACTTGTGCGTACAAACTTTCTCCTTAAAATAACAACATCTTTACATTATATATTATATGCCTTTTTTTGCTTATATACAAGTAAAAACAAATAGAGCTATGCCTTGTAGCCTTATTACACCATATTTAAAATAGACTTTACATATTAATAACTTTATATTATTATATACCTATACCCCCTATTGGTATATTAAAATTTTAGGAGTAAATATGGCACAAATAAAAAAGCGTTTTGATGTGAGCGGCATGACCTGTGCCGCTTGCCAATCGGCCGTATCAAAAAGTGTATTAAAGCAAGAAGGCGTTATAAATGCAGATGTTAACCTTATGACAAACTCAATGGATGTTATTTTTGATGAAAGTTTAATAAGCCCAAGCAAAATAATTGAAGCAGTTGACAATGCAGGTTACAGTGCAAAAGAGCAAATTAAAGAAAGCCAATCTACAAAAATATCCAAACCAAAACTTTCGGTATTTGAGGAGCAGGCCAATGATATGTTAAAGCGATTAAAAATATCATTGCCATTTTTTATAATAATAATGTACATTTCAATGGGAACAATGTTTGGAGCCCCTGCCCCAAATTTTTTATTAGGGATTGAAGGCTCTGCAAACTTTGCTTTAACTCAATTTTTACTAACAATACCAATAATTTTTGCAAACAAAAGTTATTTTATTCGCGGTTTTAACAGTTTATTTAAAGGCATGCCCAATATGGACACATTGGTGGCTGTAGGCGCAAGCGCTGCTATTGCTTATGGTTTATTCGCCATGTATAGAATAAACTATGGCTTAGGCTTTAATAATAATGAAATAGTACACAAGTATAAGCACGACCTTTACTTTGAATCTGCAGCAACAATACTTACCCTTATTACTGTTGGCAAATACCTTGAAACAAAATCTAAAAGTAAAACATCAGATGCGATAAAAAAGCTGATGGATTTACAACCCAAAGAGGCCAGCGTTTTGCGAAACGGTATTGAAACCCTTGTTGCTTTAGAGGATATAAGGCTTAACGATATTATTATTATACGCCCGGGAGAGCGTATACCCGTTGACGGAGAAATTGTTGAAGGCTATACTTCCCTTGATCAGTCTGCCTTAACAGGGGAAAGCCTTCCGGTTGCAAAGGCCGTCGGCGATTCAGTAATATCCGGCTCAATAAATAAAACAGGTTCTATACGCTTTAAAGCCACAAAGGTTGGCCAAAATACCACAATAGCCCAAATTATTGCTTTAGTAGAAGATGCAAATATGACAAAAGCTCCGATACAAAGCTTAGCAGATAAAGTATCCGCTATATTTGTACCAACAGTAATAACAATTGCCCTATTAGTTTTTGTTGTTTGGATGGCCTTAGGTGAAAGTTTTGAGTTCGCTTTACGTTTGGGAATAAGCGTGTTGGTAATATCCTGTCCCTGTGCTTTAGGTTTAGCTACACCCGTTGCTATAATGGTGGGAACAGGCAAAGGTGCCGAAAACGGCGTACTTATAAAAAGTGCAAAGGCCCTCGAAACAATGCATAAGGCAAAGGTTGTGGTTTTTGATAAAACCGGCACAATAACTGAGGGCAAACCTAAGGTTACAGATGTTTTTACATTGGAAAATATTGAAGAAAAGTACCTAATGGGCAAGGTCGCTTCATTGGAAAAACTTTCCGAGCAACCTTTGGCCTCTGCAATCACGGAATATGCAAAGAAAAACAATTTGCCTCAATATAATATCAGCAATTTTGAAGCTTTTCCCGGCCTTGGTATAATAGGTGAAGTTGACGGTGTACCTTTGGCTGTTGGCAATTCAAAGCTGATGAAGCGTTGTAAAATAGATGTTAGAGTATATGATAATATATTTGAAAAACTGTCCGCTCAAGGTA
>JAAZPT010000231.1 GCA_012797085.1 Christensenellaceae bacterium
AGAGCAGATACATAGGAAAATATAGCAACTTTATATCGTTTATGAAAAAAGTAATATTCATCATAGTCTCCGTCAGGTAGAATGTATATTCCTCTATCTGCTCGAATAATCTCGCCTGTTCCCGCCATCCGTGTAAGATATATCGTAGGAATATTGGAGTCTCTTACCTCTTTACTTGTAATGACCCCACCTGTTTTTTTCATATTCTCTTTTATTTGTTTTACATAATCCATAATATCCCTCTTTTGTTGCATTTGTGCTTATATTATATCGCTTGGTAAGCACAAATACAACTAATAATTTTCTGTTTCAAAAAATAAATTGGGGTGAAAGATACGGTTCTCTCACCCTTACTAGCACTTTGCAAATACTATATGTTTTTTGTAATGGCGCTCCTCATTTTCGCTATCTTACAAGATAGCAATACCATCTTTTTATAAAAATGTAATCAATCTAAATAGGCAAAGCTATTGAATCATTTTAAAATGTCTTAAAGCTTACATAATCGCCTCTTCCTTTTCAGGAGTACATTGTGGAATAATTTGATTTTCTTTTTTTGATTTGTTGTAATTTTTTTTCAATTCAATACCATATTTCTTTTTAATCTGTGCTATATATAGCGTTGAAACCTTAAAACCGAATTTATCTGATACATATTCTTTAATTTGTGCGCATGTTGCCTTAATTTCGGCACTTGTCCAATCCAGCTCATCCAGCTTGATTTCAACGCTTATATGCTTGTCGACATCAAGTTTGTACAATAATGCTACCGTCTCGAACGTGTTGTGCCTCCTCGTATTCAAGGTGTTTCTCTAAGTAACTCCTATTTGCTATTTATATATACCGAGTTTTATTGATTGTATCAACAATTTTAATTATTTATTGCTAATAAGCAATTCTTATTATTTTATGAATAAAATATAAAAAATAACAAAACGTTGGTTTATTGTTATGAAATTTAGTAATAAAAAATTCTTTAGAGAATGAAAACTTTAATAATTAAGGAAAAAAGGTTTAATGAAATGTGGGATTTAATGCACGCCATATTTGCGATTGAATTTATCCTGCTCTTCCCAGAAATCTCGGCGAGCTTTAGATGCAGCTTGATGTTTTTGGTATATGCGATTGGTTTCAAGCTCTTCTGGAGAAGGTGGAGCGAACTTAGCTATATATATTAAATAGATTATAAAGGCGATTAGCCATATAGGAGCGGTGACTATAACAATGGTTACAAGAGTCCAAGTGGTAACTAGATCCAAGACAAAAGGAAAAAAGAAAAATAAAGCGATTAACCACATAAAAACACCCCCTTTGTTAATTAAATTATAAAGAAAAATCAAACATAAATCAACAATTGAGATTGAAAAAGATTTTAGTAGATTGAAAAATATTAATAAGTTATAAATAAAAATATATTTAAAGTTCAACAAAAACGCCTACAAATGTAAGCGTTTGTTTTTTTGTTATAAATTATCAACAAAGGCCAAGCAAAACAAGGCGGAGTACTTATTTTTTAAATTTTAATATGGTATAATTATTATATGTGATATTGAAAGGAGAACGTTTATGATTATAAAAAATGCTGATGTTTTTGTAAGCGATGGTGCTTTTGAAAAAAGGGATATTTTTGTTAAAGATGATAGGCTTGTGGCTAATACTGCCGGCGAAGTTATTGACGCTACCGGCTGTTATGCAATACCCGGCCTTGTAGATACACATTTTCACGGTTGTATGGCGGTGGACTTTTGCGACGGAAAGTATGAATCTATTGCTAAAATAGCCGAGTATCAGTTAAAAAACGGTATTATGGCAATATGCCCCGCCTCTATGACATTTGGGGAGGATAGGCTGAACCAAATTTTTACTGCTGCAGCTGACTACAGCAACCCTAACGGTGCCGACCTTGTGGGTATAAATATGGAGGGGCCTTTTATATCCCATGCAAAAAAAGGCGCTCAAAACCCCAAGTATATTGCTGACCCTGATGTGGAAATGTTTAAAAGGCTGCAAGATAAGGCAAATGGCCTTATTAAAATAGTTGATATTGCTCCTGAAAGCGATGGCGCCCTTGATTTTATAGAGGCCCTTAAATATGAGGTTGCAATTTCCTTAGCCCATACAACTGCCAACTATGATCTTGCTCTAAAGGCCTTTGAGGCCGGTGCAAGCCAACTAACCCATATGTATAATGCAATGAACGGCCTTCACCATAGGGATTCCGGGCCCATAGGCGCCGCCTTTGACAGCGAATGGGTTAGGGTTGAACTTATCTGCGACGGTTTGCATATATCTCCCACAATGGTAAGGGTGGCCTTTAAACTGTTTGGCGATGACAGGATAATACTTATAAGCGACAGCATGGAGGCAACGGGCATGGAGGATGGTCAATATGCCTTAGGTGGCCAAGCCGTAAATAAAAAGGGCAGGCTCGCAACATTGGCTGACGGTACAATTGCCGGCTCCGTTACAAACCTTTATGAGTGTATGGTAAATGCCGCTAAAAATATGGGTATACCCTTTGCCAGTGCAGTTAAATGCGCCAGCGTAAACCCGGCAAAACAAATTAAAATTTATGATGATTACGGCAGTTTAGATGAGGGGAAATATGCCAATATTATATTAGTGGATAAGGATAGCTTTAATATTAAAAAGCTTATATTTAAAGGGAAACTTATATAATATTTTTTATAATATAAACATTGACAAATACAGTTTTTGTATTAGAATATAAATAGAAATGTTATATTTTTGTAACATTTTACGGATAAATTTGTAATAGCTAATCGTTTATATTATATATCCTTAAAGGAGGAGTAATTATGACCAAAACAAAAAAATTATTGTCAATATTATTAGCTCTTGTTATGCTAATGCCAATGTTTACGGCCTTTGCACAACCTGCAGTTGAAGATTGGCATATGGTGCAAATAGATGTATCCTACACGGATGCCCAGGGCAACCCCGCCGTATTAATGGCAAGCCCGGTACAAGGCAGTCTAACAAAGGCTTTTTGGGTACTGATAGATTCAAATACACCCCTGGATAATTTAAGCCTAACAATAATGGACCCTTTGCATTCGGACTATGTTTATTCGCCCGGAACAGGTGAAATTTTAAGCATGGTTAGCGATGCAAACGGAATGCTTGAAGGCTCATCAACGGAAATACTTGTAATGGATAGTATGAATAATATTGTTGATACATACTACCTGTATTTTTCAAGCCTTCCGGCACCTGCTCCTATAGATTTTGAGCCTGTTGAGCCGATAGATACACCCGAGCCGATAATAGATACACCGGAACCGATAATAGATACACCGGAACCTGCTCCTGTTGAGGTAAAGGCTGATATTACGGTTTTCTACTTTGACCAAAACAATGTGGAGTTGGCAACAGAAAATATAACAATTAATACAGTTGGTGCAAACACAATAAATGCAAATCCGGCCCTTATACCGTCAGGCTATACCCCGGCAGGTGAGCAAAGTCAAAGCGTTGAGCTTTATGCTGACGGCAGTGTATCCAATGATGTTATTGTGTTTTTGTACAATGCTCCAGTCGTTGAAACAGAGCCGCCTGCTCCCGTAGAAGTAAAGGCGGATATTACAGTTTACTATTTTGATAATAACAATACACAGCTAAACAGCGAAGTTGTTACAATAAATACAGTAGGTGCAAACTTAATAAATGCAAACCCGGCAATGATACCCGAGGGGTATGAGCCTATGAGTGCTCAAAGCCAAAGCGTAGAACTTTATGCTGACGGTTCAGTATCAAACGATACGGTTGCTTTTGTTTATACTGCCCCGGTCGTTGAAACAGAGCCACCGGCTCCAATTGAAGTTAAGGCAGATATTCAAGTGCTTTACCTGGACGAGAACGGCAATCAATTCAACAGCGAAACAGTAACAATAAACAACATCGGTATTAATACAATTATAGCTAATGCAGCCCTTATACCTGAAGGCTATGAAGCTGCAGGAGAGCAGGGACAAACAGTTGAACTATATGCCGACGGCAGCGTATCAACAAATGCAATAAGCTTTACTTATTTTGCTCCAATGCAAGAAGAGCCTCAAGCAGAGGAAGTAAAGCAAACACTATATGTATACTATTTGGATATAAGCACAGGCTTGGAAATAGCTGACAGTACTGCACAGGAAATTACAAACATAGGTGAAACTATAGTAAGCCCACAAGGCATTATACCGGAGGGCTATGTACTGGATGGTGAAGCCACACAGGCTGTTTACCTCACAAATGAAGGAGTTTTGGATCCTGTTGAAGTTTATTTTAACTACAAAAACATAGAAACTAAAACGGAAGAAACCCCAACAATCGAGCCTTCAGCAGAGCCTGTTATACTTAATACAGAACCCATTCCGGATAGCGATGAACGCTTTGCCATTGCAAATGACAAAGTTAATATGCGTAAAGATGCAAGCAGAAAATCCGACATAATTCTTGTTATTCCGGCAGGTGCCTATGTTTGGGTAAGGGAAACATTCCAAACAAGCAATGGCGAGCTTTGGGCAAAAGTAGTTTACGAAAATAAGAACGGCTTTGTAATGGCCAGTTATTTAGATATATTAAGCCAGGAAGAAAGCAATGACCACCAGTCTACATTGCCTACAATAGTGCCCACATTGGAGCCAACGGATACTCCGTCTCCCGAGGATACTCCTGTTCCAACGGACACCGAGGCTCCGGCTGATACTGAAGCACCGGCACCCATTGCAGCAAAAGTTACAGTACAGTATATTGACACAAATAATTCAATACTTTACCAGTATGAGGAAACCTTTACAGAGGCTAAAACCTATAATGTTGAAGTTCAACCTGTAAATGAAATTGTCGGCTATGTACTTGAAGGTGCTTCAACACAGGAAGTTGTTGTTGATGAAAACGGCGTTGCAAGCCCTCAACTGTTAACATTTGTATTTGCTAAGGAAGATATAAGCGCAAAACTTACAATACACTATGTTTTTGAAAATCAACAACTTGCCCCCGATACCGAAAAAATTATATCCCAACCGGGAAGCTATGATATAGGGCCGGAGTCTTCTGAAATTCCGGAAGGCTACGAGCTTATGGAGCCGGCTACCTATGTTGTAAGCCTATCCGAAAATGGAGATTTAATACCCCTTGATATTACATTTAAATACAAAAAAGCCGAAGTTAAAGGTGATGTTTTTGTAGAATATGAGGATACAAAGGGCAATACTTTGGCATTAGGCCACAGTGTAACACTAACAAAAGTGGGTATTAACAACGTTGTACCCGGCGCCGATGTTCCTACGGAATATCAATTAAAGGGTAAAACATCCTACGATGTTGAGCTGTTTGAAGATGGAAGCGTTGTGCCTGCAAACATCGTGTTTGTATACGAAATTCCCGCTCAGGAAGTTAGCGCAAAAGTTAAAGTACACTATGTTGATGAAAACGGCATGCAAATTGCAGGCGATACGGAGCAAGTGGTAAGCAACATAGGCGAAAACAAAATTATTCCTACAGCTACAATACCCGATATATTTACATTAACAAACGATAATATTACAGTAAACTTGGATGCAAACGGTGTTGTTACACCTGCAGAAGTCAGCTTTGTATATAAAGCGGCTGAAAGCGTAGAGACTGCTCAACCCGTGGTTGGCGATTTACGTATAAGGTACGTTGACGATCAGTTTAATACATTGGCTGAAAATACGGTTCAAAGGCTTACAGCGATAGGTGATAATATAATTACATCTCAAAAGGCCTTTAGCGGTTATACATTAACAAACGACAGCGTAACGGTTAAATTAAATGCCGATGGCACAGTTGTACCAAGTGAAGTTACATTTATTTACAAGGCTAATATCGTTAATGTTAAGGCAAACGTTACAATTAACTATGTAGACCAAAACGGTGTAGTTATAGCATCGCCTACAAAACAGGAAATAAATGTAGTTGGCAATAACACGGTTACAGCCGCTCCGGCCAACTTGGCAGCCCATTATCAGCTAATAGGCTCAAGCATTCAAAACGTAACATTGTCTGCGGCGGGCATTGCATCACCAAGTTCAGTTTACTTCGTTTATAAAAACACAAATGACGATTTTGAACACTATCAAGGTTGGGCCCTTACAGATAAACAAGCAGCCCTAAGGAACACAACATCAGGCGCGGATAGTGCAATAACTAAAATATTACCTCGCAACACATTAGTATTTATATCCGGTCAAGCTAAGGTGGATGGAGTAGTTTACCATTCAGTTTCAACCCTTGATAATTTAGGCGGTTTCCTACAGGATGGCGAGATTACAAAAATAAGCGCTGTGGAAGCTCAAACCTATATTAATGAGTTTAATGCACAAAATAATCCTACGCCTCAAGTTACACCGACAGCAGCACCAAGAACAGGCTATGCCGTAACATTAGGCATGAATGTTCCTTTCCGCTCTGTTCCGGATAGCTATAGCAGCATTATTGATAACCTTCCATCCGATACCGTTGTATTTGTAAACGGTATGGATTACAGGGAAGGTTATGCATGGTATATTGCCCAATATAAAGGTAAATGGGGATATATACGCTACGACCAGTTAAGAATGTTATCTGCCAACGAAACACAAAACTATTTAAACAATCAAATTCAAATTACAGCTAACCCGCAAACAACTCCAATACAATATGACCCCAATCAAGAAAGCAGTTATGGTTACACCACAAGCAAGAGCCTTAACTTTAGAAGCGGTCCAAGCACCACATCCAAAAAGATAGGTACATTGTATGAATATGCCTTTGCCCTGATATTAGGCAAAGAGCAGGTGGGCGGAACAACATGGTACAGGGTTAACTATAACGGCAAGGAAGGTTATATACACGGCAATTACTTTAAAGTATTGACATTGCAGGAGATGAAGAACTTCCTAACAAGCCCCAACTATCAACAGGGTATAATAAACAACTCCGTTCAAACAAGCACAACAACAAATGTAAACACAAATCCGGGGGTTGCAGCTCCGGGCAATGTAGCCGCCCTTGAGGATTACAATGCAACTCAATGGAATAATCCTAACCTGATAAATGTAAGCTATGAGCCCTTTAGTCCATACTCCACTCCGGCACCGAGCAATATGCCTGATGATGCGGAGGTAACGCCTACACCAACAATGATTCCCCTTGGTACAATGATACCTACGGAATATGGTGAAGAAGGTGAGGATTTGGATGGCGACGGCATTATAGACGATGCTGCAAATACTGAAAAAACCCAATCATCACCGGCACCAATAATTATTGCAGTGCTTGGTATATTGGCAGCAGTAGGCGGTGGAGTAGGTTACAGTATTTTCAAAAAGAATAAGCAAAAAGAAGCTGAAATTTTAGCAAGGAAACGTCAGCAGCAAGCTGCAAGAGGTAAGGCACCCGCTTCACCAAGCGTACAAAGTGCTACACCTAAAGACCCTTATGCTAACCCAACAACCTACGGTAGAACACCCGGTCAAGGAAAGAGGCCAATTCCACCAACAGGCAATAATCCTTTTGCACAAAGGAAACCTGTACAAGGGGAACGCCCCACAGGCTTTGTTCCACCTCAAAGGCCAACGCCACCAACAGGGCCGAACATGAATGCTCAAGCACCGATAGACCCCGTTGATGAGGTATACAATCCCTTCATGCCGCCTCAAAGGCCGGAAGGCTTTAATGCAGGCCAAAGGGTAGAGGCACCTACAAGCCAGTTTAAACCGATAAGCAGTCTTGATACTGCCGAAACTGAAGCGGACAGCATATTTAAAAAGGCTGAAACAGCAGCCGACAGCACAGTTGACAATGCAAAAACTGTGATAGATGATACAGCAAATCAAGTAAAAGCTGATGCTCCAGAAGCACCAAAACCAAGGCGCAGGCGTTCTAACCCAAAGGCATAATAAAAAATCAAAAGAGTGGTAATTAAACTACCACTCTTTTTTAATGCATTAACTATTAATATTAATTATTATTATGTAAATTAAACTTATATAAGCAAAAACACTACAAGCCTAAACAGCCATTTACAAGCTTACTAAATATTTAATCAAACAGCCCTTAAAGCCTTATATTATAAGCCTTTGAGGGCATTTTAAAATGCTGAAAAACGCCCTTGTAAAAACAGCCATATGTTATAGTTAAATTGTGGAGATGCTTGTTTGTAAAATTGCAATAAAGGAGGTGATATTTTGTCAAACAAGCCCGGATTTATGTTCTATCATGAGGATTTTAAGGCAATATGTGAAGTTATAACAGATGGTAGTGATTTTAAAAAATTAGTTAGCATGTTAATGGATTATTCGGAAAATCAAACTTACACTAAAAGCGATAATATGGCTATAAATGCTTTTTTTACTATGCTTAAACAAAAAATTGACAGGGATAGTATCAAGTACGAAAACACTATCGAAGCTAGAAGGGAAGCAGGACGATTGGGAGGTTTAGCAAAACAAAGGAATAAAAATAAAATGGGATGAGCAAAATCAGATTTGCTTTTGAATCTGCGTAAAATGGGGTATTTTTGTTGCATATTATTAAAACCTGACTTCATGTTTTTTCATACTATTTCCACTGCTGCT
>JAAZPT010000032.1 GCA_012797085.1 Christensenellaceae bacterium
ATAATATGCGCTGATGGTGGTTATAACCATGCAGTTAAAAATGATCTTGAAATTGATTATATTGTTGGTGATAATGATTCAATAATTAATAAACCTGATAATATTAAATCAAAAAATTTTTCTAAAGATAAAAATGAAACTGACATGCATCTATCGTTAAATCTAGGAAGAAAACTCAATTTTAAATACTTTAGAATATACGGTGGCTATGGAAACAGACCTGATCATTTTTTTGCAAATATTCAATTATTAATAGATTGTAGTCAAAAAAAAGAAACCGCTACCTTAGTTGCTGATAAGTTTAATGTTTATGTCTTAAATAATTCTTCAATTATATTTAATCAGTCAGAAGCTTCTAATATTGTCTCAATTTTTTCTCTTAACCAAGCTGCATATGGTGTCAAAATAAAAGGATTAAAGTATGAGCTTGAAGATTCTGTTTTTTATGACAACTATCCAATTGGTACAAGTAATGAGACTACAGGCAAAGATTTTTTTATATCTGTTAAAAATGGAAAATTAATAGTTTTTTGTTATGATAAAATATCGAACAATAAATTTAGTATAAAATACTATAATTAAGGAGAATAACATGTATATTGATAAAAATTCAAAACTAAAAGATTTAATAAATGCTGATAAAAACACAGCAAAAGTTTTTATGAAAAATCATATTCATTGTTTAAGTTGCCCTCTTGCAATGGAAGAAACATTAGAAAATATAGCAAATAAACATGATGTGGATATCAATAAATTGATTGTTGAACTAAATAATATAATAACAAAAGGTGAAAATTAAAAAATGAAAAAAACAACATTTAATACTAATACAATTGTTAAAATTGGTGTTTTATCAGCCATTATTTTTGTTAGTACATATTTAATTAAAATTCCTTTACCAACAGGCTACGCTCATTTGGGTGATGGTTTTATACTTTCATTAACATCAGTTTTTGGTTTTCCAACAATAATTGCAAGTGCTTTCGGAAGTGCCTTATGTGATATTATAAGTGGATATGCATATTATGCAGTTCCAACATTTATAATAAAGGGAACAATGGCTAGCATGGTTACATTTTTGAAGTTCCAAAGATTACAAAAAGCGTTATTAGTAAAATTTTTATTTGCTGAATTGTTTATGATAATTGCATATTTTATTGTTGATTGGATTTTATATGGCCAAGCTTTAGCGATAGGCTCAATATTAGGCAATGTTAGTCAAGGCTTAATGGGAGTTGTGTCAGCTTTAATACTTGTAAAAGCATTTGAAAAAACAAATATAGGAAAGTTATTTTCTTAATTTTATAATAATTGATTGAAGTTTTTTTATAAAAACTTCAATTTCTTTTTCAGTATTATATTTACCAAAGGTAATTCTAATGCTACTGTTTGCTATTTTTTCGTCGTTAAACAACGCCATAATTACATGACTAGGATTTGAACTACCACTATGACAAGCTGATCCTCCAGATACAAATATATTTTCCATATCTAACATTGTAACCAGCTGAGAATTATTTACATTTTTAATGTATAAATTTAGATTATTAGCAAGTCTGTTATCAATATCTCCATTTATAAATATGTCAGAATTTTTTTCAACAATTTCAGAAATGATTTTTTCTCTAAAGCCAACATATTTTTTTACATTATTTTCACAATTTTCATCTGCTATTTCTATTGCTTTTCCTAAACCAACAATCCCGGCAACATTTTCAGTACCAGCTCTTTTAGATTTCTCTTGACTACCTCCATGAATAAGTGCTTCAAAACTTATTCCTTTTTTCACATAAAGGGCACCAACACCTTTGGGTCCATAAAACTTATGCGATGACAAGCTAAGAGCATCAATATCTAAATCAACAACATCAACTTTTATGTTACCTATGGCTTGAACTGCATCAGTATGAAAGTAGGCTCCATATTTATGGGCTATTTTACATAGTGTTTTTATATCTTGTATACTTCCAATTTCATTATTTGCATACATAATAGAA
>JAAZPT010000033.1 GCA_012797085.1 Christensenellaceae bacterium
AAGGCTTCATTTAAATCTTTCTGCATATTTTCTAGCTCTATACAATTTTTATTATTGTTATTTTCAATCGTTTCATCAGTAACCTCATTTGTATTTATTTCATTTGATTCATTATTTTCCAAATCAATGTTATCAATTGTTGATTTTTCATTGTTTTCACATTGCATTATATCATCCTCCGATTTAAATTAATTATCATCAAACAAATTTGTCAACTCATAGCTAACATTGTTTAATATTTGAATTATATGCTTGTAAGGCATACGCGTTGGACCAATTATTCCAATTGTTCCTCTTGCGTTTGTAGGCGTTGAGTAAGTTGCAGTTATTATTGAGCAATCATCTAAGCCTATAATTCCGTTTTCAGGGCCTATTTTTACGGTAAACTGCATTTCACCATATTGTTTTAAAAGTTCTACCAGTTCATCTTGAGTATCTAATAAGGTTAAAATACTTTTTGCTTTTTCCACACTAGCATATTCAGGATAATTAAAAATATTACTTGTTCCACCTAGTGTAAGTTTATTATGGTTTTCATAATTAACCATATATTTTATTGAATCACTTAATTTAATTAAAAAATCTCTATTTGAATTTAAATCTTTTATTAAATCAAACAAAACGCCTGATACTTCATCTATATTTTTATTACTTAAGCTTTCTGTTAAAAGGTTTGATATATGGTTTAAAGTATCAACTGATAAACCGGAATTTATTCTAATAACTTTATTATATACTGATCCACTTTGCATAACTAATATCAGCAAGGCAGTATCCTTAGTAACTGGAATAATTTTTAAATTTCTGATTTTTTCTGATGTATCTTTAGGTAATATAGCTAAAGCAGTATAGTTTGTTAATTCAGATAAAACTTGAGTAGCATGGGATAATATATCTTCTATATGCTTTATGTGTTTATTAAAGTAAGATTGCAAGTTTAAACTAGATGTTCCTTCTAATACTCCACTTTTTATTAGACTATCAACATAGAGCCTGTAGGCTTTTACACTTGGTATACGTCCAGCGGAAACGTGTGGTTGTTCCAAATAGCCTAATTCTTCCAAATCGCTCATTTCGTTTCTAATGGTAGCGCTGCTTAAACCCATATTATATTTTTTGGAAATTGTTCTTGAACCCACAGGTATACCATAAAGTATATAATCGTCTATTATAGCCTGTAAAATTTTAAACTTACGTGAATTCAAATCCATATACACGTCTCCTTTCCGATTTATTGTTAGCACTCAATAGCAGTGATTGCTAATCACATATTAATCATAAAGCCAAACAACAAGTTTGTCAAGTAAAAAATCATATAAAAAATAAATTAAAAAAAATTAATAGTTTATTAATAATATAGGGCTGTTTTAAGTATATTTTTTTGACAAAACTATTTTTTCTTTCTATAATAAATTACAACTATTTTAAATGTATTGGAGTGTTAATATAGGTATGATTTCTTTGAATAATGAATGGTTAGCTTTGGGCAGTACAAGCATATCTAATACTTTTATTCTGGATTTTTTACCTGTTGCAAAAGGCGATTATATAAAAGTATATCTTTATGGTCTTATGTATGCTTACAATTCAAATAATGAAATTAGCTTATCAATGTTTGCAAAAGAATTGGGAATGGTAGAAGAAGAAGTGCTGCAAGCATTTCAATATTGGGAAAGAAGAAAACTTGTTGTTAGATTGCAGGATAATCCTGTAAAATATGAATATATTCCGGTTTCAGTTGCTGCAGCAAATCGTATTGCTGAAAACTATGATGAGGCTTATATACGTTTTTCTGATAGTCTTTATTCTCAGTTTGGTGAACGCAGAAAATTACATGGTAATGAAACCAAAACCGCTTTTGAGTGGATAGAGGAACTTAATATACCTCAAGAAGTTATAATGATGCTTATAC
>JAAZPT010000232.1 GCA_012797085.1 Christensenellaceae bacterium
GATATTTAAACAAAATTAAAAATTTAATTTTCAATTAACAAATATATGTTACAATATTAATATATTTATTTTATTTATGAGGTGAAAACATGTCAAAAGTTATAGGGATAGATTTAGGAACAACAAATTCTTGTGTTGCTTTTATGGAGGGAAATTCTGCTCAAGTAATACCAAGTGCTGAAGGTTCGCGAACAACACCTTCAGTTGTTGCTTTTACGAAAGAAGGCGAGCGTATAGTTGGGCAAATTGCAAAAAGGCAATCCGTTACTAACCCGGATAGAACAATTAGCTCTATTAAGAGAGATATGGGAAGTAATAAAAAAATCAATATAGATGGGAAAGCCTTTACTCCCCAGGAAATATCCGCTATGATTTTACAAAAATTAAAAATTGATGCCGAAGAATATATAGGCGAAGAAGTTACTCAAGCTGTTATTACAGTACCAGCATATTTTTCTGATAGTCAAAGACAGGCAACAAAGGACGCCGGTAAAATTGCCGGGTTAGACGTTTTAAGAATAATAAATGAACCTACTGCAGCTGCTCTTGCTTATGGAATTGATAGGACATTAAAGCAAAAAATAATGGTTTTTGATCTTGGTGGTGGAACATTTGATATTTCCATACTTGAAATAAATTCAGATATTATTGAAGTTTTAGCTACTTCAGGAAATAATAAGTTGGGTGGCGATGATTTTGATGCCTGTATATTGCGTTACCTTGTTGAAGATTTAAAAGCTAACAAAGTTGATGTTTCTAAAGATATTACAGCTATGCAAAGACTTAAAGAAGCGGCCGAGCATGCTAAGTGTGAGCTATCAAATGCATTGATTACAGAAATAAACTTACCTTTTTTAACAGTAGGAAAAAATGGACCCATTCATTTACAAAAAGAAATAAGTAGAGCTAAATTTGAAGAATTAACAAGACATTTAGTGAAATCCACAATAATTCCAATGGAACAAGCCCTTAAAGATGCAGGAATAAAAGTTGAAGAATTAGATAAAGTATTATTAGTAGGTGGTTCAACCAGAATCCCCGCAATACAAGATGCTGTAAAGACTTTTACCAAACAAGAGCCAAGTAAAAATATTAACCCTGATGAATGTGTTGCTATGGGAGCTGCTATACAAGGTGGAATACTTGGTGGTGATGTAAAAGGCCTTCTTTTATTAGATGTTACCCCTCTTTCGCTTGGCATAGAAACAGTTGGCGATGTATTTAATTGTATTATTGAAAGAAATTCAACTTTGCCTGTTGAACAGAGTCAAATTTTTACAACAGCTGCAAATTTTCAAACAAGTGTTGAAATTAATGTATTACAAGGCGAAAGAAGTATTGCCAGCGCTAATAAGTCATTAGGTAAATTCAAGTTAACCGGTATAAGACGTGCTTTGCGTGGTGTTCCTCAAATAGAGGTTACTTTTAGAATTGATACAAATGGTATTGTTAATGTTAGTGCAAAAGATTTGGGTACCGGTAAACAACAAAATATCACTTTAACAAATAGTTCAAATATGAGTGAAAAAGAAATCCAACAAGCAATATTAGACGGGGAAAAATATGCTGCTGAAGATAAAATTAAAAAACAGAATTTAGAAATAGCTAATAGAGCTGAAGAAATGATTATTAAAGCAAAAACAATATCAAAATCTTTAAATGAGACTGACAAAGAACAAATTAATAATGTTATTAAAGATTTAAGAGAAAGTTTGGACAAAAAAGACTACCATAAATCAAAAAATATAACAGATCAATTAGAATCAATAATTGAATTAACTGCAAATGTTGCTTCTGAAAATTATGATAGCAAAGATGGGGCAAGTGATGCTGATTATACTGTAAATTAAAAACAAAGAAAAATTGAGGTATTTATGTTTGGATACATTAACATAGATGAGCAATCACTTTCTGATGAAAATATTACTCGATATAAATCCCTTTATTGTGGATTGTGTTCTAAACTTAAAGAACGACATGGGTCTAGTAAGCGTGTTTTATTAAGTTATGATATGACATTTTTACTTATGCTTTTAACATCTTTATATGAACCCGAAGAAAAAACTTGGTATGGTAAGTGCTTTGTTCATCCAATAAAAAAACGTCGTTTTATTGTTAATGAAATAAGCGATTATGTTGCAGATATGAATATTATTGCCGCATATTTCAAAATATTAGATGATATTAATGACACAAAAAAACCTCTCGCTTTTGTTAAAAAGGCTTTTCTTAATAATAATTATTTGCTACTAAAAGAAAAATACCCTCGTCAATGCAATGTTTTTGAAAAATCTATTGAGGAAATAAAAAATCACGAAAAAAACTATTGTGATAATATTGACACATTAGTAAACAAAAGCGCTGAGTTTATAGGCGAAATTTTTGTTTATAAAGAAGATTATTGGGCTCCTTTATTGAGATCGATAGGGATGTCATTAGGAAGATTTATTTATTTAATGGATGCATATGAGGATTTAGATTCCGATATTAAACATGATAAGTTCAATCCTTTAAAAAACACATATAAAAGAATTGATTATGAAGTATTATGTAAAGAAAGTTTAACCATGCTTATAGCAGAATGTTCTCGAGCGTTTGAACTGTTGCCATTAGAACTTGATATTGACATAATGCGAAACATACTTTACAGTGGAGTATGGTTAAAATATAATACAATACGTAATGCAAAGCAAAATAAAAATAACAAATTAAAAAGGAAGGATTTAGCTAATGAATAAAGATCCCTATTCAATATTGGGAGTTTCACCAGGCGCAAGTGATGACGAAATAAAAGCAGCATACCGAAAACTTGCTAAAAAATACCATCCTGACCTTAATAACGGTTCTGCAGAGGCAGAAAAAAAAATGAGAGAAATAAACCAAGCGTATACCGAACTTATTAAAAATAAAAACAACACGTATAATACAAGTTATAGCGGTAACACCGGTCAAAACTACAATCCTTTTAATGGTTCCTATCAAGGTGGTACAGGGCAGGGTTTTGATTTTGGAGAATTTGACTTTTTTGATTTCTTTAACACATTTTCCCAGCAACAACAAAGGCAAAGTACATATAGGAATGAAAGAAAAGCCCATGATGATCCTCGCTTAGCCGATGCTGAAGAAGCTATTTTAGGAGGAAGAAGTAGACAAGCTATACAAATATTAGAATCTATGAATTATAGAAATGCTGAATGGCATTACTTATATGCAAGAGCAAATTTGAATATTGGAAATAGAGTTACCGCATTAAGGGAAGCAAGAACAGCAGTGCAATTAGATCCCGATTGTGCCGATTATAGAGATTTGTTGGATCGTATACAAGCTGGAAATGCTCAATATCATACCTTTGGACAAAGCCAAGGTTATCAGAGCCAATTATGTTCAAACCCATGTTTAACCTGTTTTGCAGCAAATATTTTATTTAATTGTTGCTGTGGTAGAGGATTTTTTTGTTGTTAATTAAATTTGGAGGATAAATTATGAATTTTTTTCAAAAAATAAAACAATCATTTATTATATTTATGCGCGATCGATATGGAGCAGATGAGTTTTCAAAAGCACTTTTAATTTTAGGTATTACATTATATATATTATCTATGTTATTCAGAGTTCCAATTTTAAGTAGTTTAGGATTGATTTTATACTTTTATACCATATTTAGAATGTTTTCTAAAAAC
>JAAZPT010000233.1 GCA_012797085.1 Christensenellaceae bacterium
ACAAGGGGAATCATAATTTCTGGAACAATATCCCAACCTTTTTCTTTACGAACTGCTAAAGCAGCTTGAATTACAGCACGAGTTTGCATTTTTGCAATTTCTGGATATGTAACACTTAAACGACATCCACGATGACCCATCATTGGGTTTACCTCATGTAATGCATCTATTTTGTTAATTACTTCGTCATATGTTAAGTTCATATCCTTAGCAAGATTTTCAATTTCAGCAGTCATAGTTTTTTGAGGTAAGAATTCGTGTAGTGGTGGATCCAAATAACGAATTGTCATTGGACGGCCTTCTAAAGCCCTATACATGCCTTCAAAATCACCTTGTTGCATGGGCAACAATTCAGCCAATGCCTTTTCACGTTGCTCTGCTGTATCAGCTAAGATCATTTTACACATTGAAGCAATACGTTCTCCTTCAAAGAACATATGCTCTGTACGGCAAAGACCAATACCTTCTGCACCAAACTCCACAGCCTTTTCTGTATCCCTTGGATTATCGCTATTAGCACGAACTTTTAATGTGCGAACTTCATCAGCCCAACTCATCAATTTTGCAAAGTCACCGGTAACTTCAGCTTCTACTGCAGGTATATGTCCAACATAAATATTACCTGTTACACCATTAATAGATACTTCATCACCTTCTTTAAGTACTGTTTCTCCAACAGTAAGTGTTTTAGCTTCTTCATCGATCATTAATGCTCCACAACCTACAACTGCTGTGCGACCCATACCACGGGCTACAACTGCTGCGTGAGATGTCATACCGCCACGTGCTGTTAAAATACCCTTAGAAAGATCCATGCCTTCAATATCTTCTGTAGTTGTTTCATCACGAACCAAAATAACATCAATACCTTTAGTAGCTGCTTCAGCAGCATCTTTAGCTGTAAAGTAAATCTTACCGGTTGCAGCTCCTGGGGAAGCTGGAAGACCACATGCTATTGGAGTGTAGTTTTTAAGAGCTTCTTCATCAAAGTGAGGGTGAAGTAATGAGTCAAGTTGTTTTGGTTCAACTAACATCAAAGCTTCTTTCGAACTTATTAAACCCTCATTAACCATATCAACAGCAATTTTTAGTGCAGCATTAGCTGTACGTTTTCCACTTCTTGTTTGTAGAATATAGAAATTACCATTTTCTATAGTAAATTCCATATCTTGCATATCTTTATAGTGTTTTTCAAGCTTAATTGCAATTTCATTAAATTTATCATAAAGGTGAGGTATATTCTTTTTTAGTTCAGACAAGGGAGATGGTGTACGAATACCAGCAACAACGTCTTCGCCTTGAGAATTCATTAAATATTCACCTAATAAGCCGGGTTCTCCGGTAGCAGGGTTTCTAGAGAATGCAACACCAGAACCACTATTGTCGCCAGAGTTACCAAATACCATTGCTTGTACGTTAACTGCTGTACCCCATGATGAAGGTATATCGTTCATACGACGATAATATACAGCTCTGTCATTATTCCACGAACGGAATACCGCTTCAATTGAAGCAATTAGTTGTTCACGAGGATCTTGAGGGAATTCAAAACCTTTTTCTTCAAAGAAAATAGCTTTGTATTTATTAACAACTTCTTTTAATTCTTCGCCAGTAAGTTCATAGTCAAATTCATAATTGTTTTTATTTTTAATTTCAGTTAAAACAGCTTCAAACTTTGCCTTATTTACTTCCATTACAACATCGCTAAACATTTGTATAAAACGACGATAACTATCATAAGCAAAACGATCATTACCAGTTTGTTTGGCTAAACCTTGAACTGCAATATCATTTAAGCCTAAGTTAAGTATAGTGTCCATCATACCAGGCATAGATGCCCTTGAACCGGATCTAACGGAAACTAAGAAGGGGTTTTCAAGATCGCCAAATTTTTTACCAACAATGGCTTCTGTTTTACTCAATGCATCAAAAATTTGTTCAACTATATCATCAGTTATTTTTCTACCGTCTTCATAATAACGTGTACAAGCTTCAGTTGTAACAACAAACCCTTGGGGAACTGGTAAACCTAAATTAGTCATTTCAGCAAGGTTTGCACCTTTACCGCCAAGTAAATTTCGCATTCCTGCGTTGCCTTCACTAAAAAGATATGTGTATTTTGTCATTTAATTTCCTCCTTAATTTACATAAAACTTATAATAATTTATTATACATTGTTTAAAATTAAAGTGCAATATTTAATCTTTTTCAAAATTAATATTCAATCAAACTTTTAATATCCAATTAAATTTATCTTCAACTTTACCATATTGAATACCTGTTAATGTATCATATAATTGTTGAGATACTTTACCTATGGTGCCGTCACCGATTTTTGTTGTTTTGTTTTTGTAGTGTAAGCCACTAACAGGACTAATTACTGCTGCTGTTCCTGTACCAAAAGCTTCTGTTAATTTACCTGATTCAGCATCTTTTATAACATCATCAATAGCAATTGATTTTTCTTCAACACTGTATCCAAGATCTTTTGCAATTTTTAAAATACTATCTCTTGTGATGCCGGGCAATATACTACCATTTAAAGCAGGTGTAACAACAGTATCTCCATAAACAAACATCATGTTCATAGAACCTACTTCATCTACATACTTTTGTTCAACACCGTCTAACCACATTACTTGTGCAAAACCTTTTTTACTTGCGTAAGCACCTGCCAATATGCTGGCTGCATAGTTTCCACCAGTTTTTGCGGTTCCAATTCCACCACGAACTGCACGTACATACTCGTCCTCAACAAAAATTTCAACAGGAGCCAAACCTTCTGCATAATAAGCACCAACCGGGCTTAATATAATATAAAATTTATATGTTTGAGATGCTTTAACTCCTAAAAAAGGATCCGTTGCAATCATCGTTGGACGAATATATAAAGAAGTACCTGGTGTATGAGGGGTCCATTCTTTATCCAAACTTAAAAGAGCAATTAAACCATCCATACAAAGTTCTACCGGAATATTTGCCATACAAATACGCTCAGCTGATTTATTCAACCTATTAAAATTATCTAAAGGCCTAAAAAGATTAAATTCGTTATTTTCTGTTCTGTAACATTTCATTCCTTCAAAAATTTCTTGACCATAGTGAAGCACCATAGCAGATGGATCAATCTCAAATTTACCATAAGGCATAACTTTAGCATCATGCCATCCTTTTTCAACAGAATAATCTACAACAAACATGTGATCTGTGAAAA
>JAAZPT010000234.1 GCA_012797085.1 Christensenellaceae bacterium
GCAGAAACCTTAAAGCCAATATCAGAAGTTCTTAAATCAACTTTTGATTATATTGAAAAACTTTCTAACTTAAAAGGTAAATTATCGGGTATACCTACAGGTTTTCATGATTTAGACAGACTTTTAACCGGTTTACATGGTGGTGAACTTGTACTTGTTGGTGCAAGACCGGGTATGGGAAAAACTTCAGTTGCTATAGGGATTGCTCAGTTTGCAAGTGTAATAGCTAATAAAAAAGCAGCAATATTTAGTTTAGAAATGCCAAGTGAACAAATAGGAATGCGCTTAATTTGTAATGCTGCTTCAATTAATATGCAAAGAATTAGAACCGGAATATTATCCGATGAAGAATGGATTAGGCTTGGGGATAGTTTGAATGATTTATCAAATTCTGGAATTTATATAGACGATACTCCCGGACTCACCCCATCGCAATTAAGAAGTCGTTGCAGACGTTTGAAAATGGAGCATGGACTTGATCTTATAGTTTTGGACTACTTACAATTAATGCAGTCAGATAAAAGAACCGAAAACAGGCAAACTGAAGTTAGTGATATATCAAGACAGTTGAAAGGTATTGCTATGGAACTCCAAATACCTGTTTTAGCATGTTCTCAGCTTTCAAGAAGAGCGGCAAATGTTTCCGGAGCTCATAGACCTGTTTTAAGCGACTTAAGAGAATCAGGAGCTATTGAACAAGATGCTGACGTGGTAATATTTATTCATAGAGAAAATTATTATAAAAACCAAAATGATCAGGATGATGGAGTACCTGATAATGAAGGTGAACTAATTATTGCAAAACAAAGAAATGGTCCTATAGGAACAGTTGATGTATTATGGCAACCAGAGTTTGTAAGATATTCAAACAAGCCCGGGACAAAAGTTGTAGAATTTATAAAGGAGTAATAAAGTGAATCAACTTCAGGTTATAGATTGGATAGATGGTACTAAATTTGAAGGTTATTTATTAGTAAGAACATCAGAACAAAGAATCACACAAGCCGGTTTGAATTTTTTAAATTTAACATTGGCTGATAAGTCAGCAGAAATTAATGCAAAAGTATGGGATGTTAATGCTACTCCACCAGAAGTCGCTACCATTATAAAAGTTAGAGGTGTAGTAATTAGTTATAATGGAAGACTTCAGTTTAAAGTCGATAAGTTTAGAACAACTAATTCCAACGACAATATTGATATGTCTTATTTTGCTCCAAGTGCTCCAAGACCTTCCGAAGAAATGATTAATGATATTAATAAAACTATTAAATCTTTCAAATCAGTCACTTTGAAAGATATTGTATTTGAGCTTGTTAATAACAATTTGGATAAACTTTTATTTTATCCGGCAGCTCAAAGAATACATCATGCTGAAATTGGTGGCTTACTTCACCATATAACAGATATGTTAAAATTAGCAAATGCAATTGAGCCTGTATATGAATACTTGGATTGGGATTTAGTAAAAGCTGGAATAATAATTCATGATTTAAGCAAGTTAGATGAACTTGATAGTAACAATTTGGGAATAGTTAAAGATTATACAAAAGATGGTTTATTAATTGGTCATTTAGTTATGGGAGTTTCACAAATAGAGCTTGCTGCTAAAAAATTAAATACCCCAAAAGAATTAACATTACTTTTACAACATATGATGATA
>JAAZPT010000235.1 GCA_012797085.1 Christensenellaceae bacterium
CAAGAACTGAATAAAACAAACCAATAATAAAGCTGTATAAAACTGAAAGAATAATCATATTCAAATTATCGGCTTTTTTCCCTAAAGTATATTTTTCTTTTATACGTAATGCAATATATCCGGGTAAAAATAATAAAAGAATTTCCGGTATTCTATCTAAAAAATCAATAGTCAATGGATCCACCTCCTTCTTATTTACGCTGCGATTTTAAAAATCTGCCTTTCGTCATATAACATTTTTAATATTTTACTATAATAAATTCAATATTTCAACTAATGTATTTATATTAAACCTTATTAAGTTTTTATGTTTATTTTTTTACTTACTTTTAATATCCTCTTTATTAAAATATGTCTTGTTAAAAATATAATTATATAATAGGATAGTTTTATGGATTTTTAGGAGGATTTTATGAAGGATATTTTTAAAAGATTTAGCTGCATATGGCTATGCCTTGTTATTTTAGCCGGTGCCTATTTAGGCTATTTGCGTTTTCAGCCCCTTAAAGCTGAAAAGGTGGATGAAAGCCCCATGTTGTTAAGTGAAGCCGGCGATAGCGCAAGCTTTAAATTAATGCTTAGTGATTTAAAACAGCTTAGCAGTGAGGTGCATAGTGTTGATACGGAAGGTATATATAAGGTTCATAACTTTATTAAGGATAGGCTAAACACTTTAGGTTATAAATACACAGAGGAACCCTATGCCCTAACAATAGATGAAATTCTTAGGCTGCGTGAAAAATGGATGGATTATCGTTCCCGTGAAAATCTTGATGATGAGCAAAGCATTAGAGATTATAGCGGCATAGGCGACAAGCCCACATTAAATATAAACAATATAAGTGTTTTTATAGATTCACCAAACAGTGATGATATTATAGTTTTTATGGCTCATACGGACTCTGTAAAGGAAGGGCCGGGAACATTTGATGATACAATTGCGGTTGCCTGCATGTTGGAAAGTTTGCGCTTATTAAAGGATACTACACCAAAGCGCGATATGCTTTTCCTTTTTACGGATGGTGAGGAGCAAGGTTTGTTAGGCGCCTTTAAATATGTTGAAGATAATAAAGATATACTAAAAAATATTAAAATGATAATTAACTTGGAAGCAAGGGGCAACCATGGAGCCATGCTTATGTTTGAAACAAGCGAAAACAACCTGCAAATGGTAAAAACCCTAAACGATGCATTAAATAGGCCGGTAAGCACGTCCATTGCTACCGGAGTTTATAGAACAATGCAAAACGATACGGACTTAACAGTATTTTTTATGGAAAACTGCCCGGGCATGAACTTTGCTTGCATAGATAATCCAAAAGTTTATCACACCGCCCAAGATAATTATGATACATTTTCAAGGGATACTGCCACCCAATACCTGAATGATATAACGGATATGGCTTTATATTTTGCAAATGCCGACAGTTTAAACTTTGAGAGCAATCAAGATGCGGTTTTCTTTCCATTGTTTGGTAAAAAGCTTATAATTTTACCCCAAAACATAGCAAACATAATATCTTGGGCTATAGGCATATTAAGCTTTGTATTTATGCTTTACTGCATAATAAATAAAAAGGCAAGCTTAATTAAAATATTAATTTCCTTTGCCTTATCACTATTATGTATGGTTATTACATATTTTATTAGCTTGGGTTTAATAAATTTAGTACATAACATTGGCAATTTTAAATATGAAATAGGCAAAAGTTTGATAGATAGTGATTGGATCACTCCTTTAGGCTTAATTATGTTTATTGTGTTTTCAATATTAAACTTTATATTTATAGGCAAGTTTGCGAACAAAAAAATAACGGATCTTGAAAAAGCTTTAGGTGTTATTATGTTGCCAAGCTTGTTATGTATTGTGCTTCCCTTTGTTTTTCCATCAGCAAGCTACTTGTTTACTATAATTACATTCTTCACTTTATTGGTTATTGTAGTTTCACGTTTTAACAAACCCATAGGTTTTATATTTTACTTGATTGCCGCCTTTATGATTATGTTGGTTATTGCTCCTATCACATATTTGGTGTATACGGCATTGACAATATACAATTTGCATTTAGCATTAGTATTTTTCCTAATATCTATATTAAGTTTGGGGGCATTAAAGGGTGTTTTAAAATAAAATTTTTATTAAATTAAAATTATAATTATTGCTATAATAAATTATAGCTAAAACTGCAACAAAAAAATAAAACTGAAAATTAACTGTAAAAACCTCTTTCTAAAAATCAGAGAAAGAGGTTTTTTGTTCTATTTTACATTATCAAAGAGGAGTATTTTTTTGATATTTCTACCAATGTTTTTGTGAATTTTTCAATTTCTTTATCGCCAAACCTTAAAGAAGGGCCGGATATTGACATTGCCGCAACAACTTCCCCCGTAACATTAAACAAGGGTACTGCAACGCATTTTATACCATGCTCATGCTCCATATTGTCTATTGCGTAACCTCTTTTTCTAATTTCCTCCAACTCTTCATTTAATACTTCGGAATTTGTTATAGTGTTTTTTGTATAGGGTTTTAACCCTTTTTTTATTATATCGTCAATAATGTTTTGGTCTTGATAGGCTAACAGCGACTTGCCTACCCCTGTGCAATATGTATCGGCTTGTATACCTATTACATTCCTCCCACCCATATTTGATTTGGGGTAAATTGCATCAATATAAATTACATGGGAGTCAAACAACTTTGCTATATATATGGTTTCCCCAAATTCTTCCGCAAGTTCCTCCGCTGCCGGCCTAATGATTTTTCTGATATCGTTATTTTGATAAAAGTGATTGCTGAATTCCAATACCTTAGGCCCTAAGTGATA
>JAAZPT010000236.1 GCA_012797085.1 Christensenellaceae bacterium
AATTGCACCTGTACCACCGGCAATAGTAGATGCAACACCAACAGCCCTTATACCTTGATTTACATTCATATTAGACATTGTAACTGTTACCCAGAAACCGCTTGAATTTGCATGTTTGAACATAAGGGCACCTGTGCCACATGCCAAGAACGTTGCTAAAGGTGAAATTCCTAATGTGCCCATCATGGGTTGTACAAGAGCAGCAGCTGTCATAACACCTAATGCATTTGAGCCTGTTACTACGTGTATTAAACAAGCAATAAGTATTGGTACAAGTATTCCAGGAATTGATGATGCTGCAACTAGTTCTGCAATTTTATCAGCAACGCCAGATGATTTAACAAATGTAGCTAAAACGCCACCCATACCTGTTACTATAATAGGCATAGCAGCAGCACCAATACCAGACTCTACCCAGTCGTTAAGCACTTCTTTGCTTTTCCATTTTGGGCCTGTTAATATAAGTGCAAGTATACATCCTGATAGCAATGCAGCTAATGGTGAACCAATAAAGGCAAAAAAGTTACCAATTGCAGACCCTTTTGCTATTAGGTTTATACCAGTATTTAGCATTATTAATACCAATGGAATTAATATAGGCATTAACGATTTACCAATATTTGGTAAAACATTAGCTTCAGTTTTGGAGTGCTCTAATAAATATTCTTCTTTTGGAGCAACAAATTCTTTTATATTTTTTGTATAAAGTGTAGCGGCAATAACACTAGGTACTGATACAATTAATCCCCAAATTATTGCTTGCCCTACTGGTAAACCTAATAATCCAGCAGCGGAAACAGGGCCTGGTGTTGGTGGAACAAGGGAAGCTGTTACCAATGCACCTAAGTATAAAGTTGTGCCTAAACTCATCATAGATTTCTTAGTTTTAACTGCAATATTAGACACTATGGGAATTAATAATATAACTACTGTATCAGCCCAAATTGCAATACCTAATATAAAAGCTGAAAAAGCGATACCCCAATCTATCCTTTTTTCACCGAACAACTTAATAGAGCTTAATGTTATTCGCTGAGCTGCGCCTGTTCTTTCAAGTATAGTACCCAATACGCAGCCAAGAAAAATTACTATACCCACACTTTTTATTGTGCCTGAAAAACCACTGTTAATTGCTCCCTCAATTTCTGCCCAAGGGGTTTTTAACGCTATTGCAAGTGCAATACCTGCTAATAGAATACCGAAAGCTGCATGTACTTTAAATTTTGAAATAAGTACAACCATTAAAATTATTATGATAGCGAATGCAATCAAAATATACGCTGTTGACATAATCCTTCCTCCAAATTAATTATTATTTTGTAGTTTGCGTAGTTATGTAATAGTAAATAGTTCACCTCCAAGATACTCTAATATAATTAAGGGTAATTATCTCAACCCTTTTTAAGCAACCAAGCATTTTTTGATGCCTCTTCAATTTCTTCAATACCATAAAAAGCATCAAGAATAGTTTTTCCAGCAAATATAGGGCCGTGATTTTCTAATAAATATGCGGAACAATTGGAGTTTAAAT
>JAAZPT010000237.1 GCA_012797085.1 Christensenellaceae bacterium
TAATTAGTTGAGAAGCTGATACAAAACGATTTATAAGTTAAAGACGGTATTTAGACCGTCTTTTTTATTGTCACAGACTTGACACGAGAGGGCTCCGGTACATTTTTAATTGAAGCGGCAATGATGGCACTTAAAAAACCGGTTGGTATATCTAGAAAGTTTGATATGGAGGCATGGAATATTTTAGATAAAGATGAAATTGAAAATATAAAGAAAAAAAGTCTTGAATATTATGATGAGGAACGAACAATTGATATAGCTGGAAGTGATATAAATCCGGAAGTTGTTAATTTTGCAAAAAAGCATATAGTCCAAGCTGGACTTTCTAATAGAATATTTGTAAAAAGCATGGATTTAAATAATATAATTTTAGATGATAAAGAAGGTTGTTTTATTGTTAATCCTCCGTATGGTGAAAGGTTGAGCAACAAAAAAAGTATACAATATCTATATAAAGATCTTGGGAAATTGTTAGTACGCCACCCGGGATGGGGAATGGCAATTATTTCAAATGATAACAATTTTGAAAAACATTTTGGCAAAAGAGCAACAAAAAAGCGTAGAGTTTATAATGGGGTTATGGAATGTAATGTATACATATATAATCCAATTGTACAAAATAAAAAGCACCTTTAGGTGCTTTTTATTTTAATTTCCAATTTCTAAAGCTATCAATGGTTTAGCTGAGCCTGTATACAAAGGTAATTTTCGATCCCATGCGTTAACAAAATAATAATAAATCAAATTTTTGTTGATGGATTTTCCAAGGGCAATATTTTTTTGGCTTCTTTTTCGCCTGCATAGGCTTGAGTATCAGCATTAATTATTGCCTTATTTTTCCGTTATATTTTTCTTCTATAGTTTTTAAAATATTATTCATATGTTTTTGAATGTCATCATCGCTAAGTGTTTTTTCAGAAGATCTGAATACAATTGAAAAAGCAACTGATTTATGTTGAGGTGGAACAGGAGCACCTCTATAAACATCAAACATAAAAACATTTTCTAATAACTTACCACCAGCAATTTGCATTGATTGCATAACATCACCTATTTGAGTTTGTTCTTCAAAAACTATAGAGAGGTCTCTGTGAACAGAAGGATACTTAGGCAAATCATTAACAGCACCGGTGCGCTTTGCAAGACTTTGTAATAAATCAATATTTAGTTCTGCAATATATACTCTCTTTGATATTTCAAATGCTTCCGATACATCCGGAGTAATTTCGCCTAAAGTGGCTAAAGTATTTTCACCTTGAACAAGCTTTGCAGACCTGCCTACATGATAATAGTTATCTGCACCTTTAGATATTGTATAATCAATTCCCAATTCAAACATTAAGGATTCTATTACTTGCCTTAATGAATAAAAATCAATATCTTCTTCACCATACATACCTAAACATAGGCTATTTGTTTCAAAGGGCAAGCCCTCATCATCTTTTGGCTCAGCTAAGAATATTTTTGCATTTTCAAAAAATCTACCGCTTAAGTTACCGTGATTTATATTTAGCGATATAGTCTGCAACATATCAGGCACTAAACTGGTTCTCATTATTGCCGTATCTTCTCCTAATGGATTCATTAATTCTAAGGGCTGCAATCTTATATCATCATTATTTAAGCCAAGCTTTTCTAAAGATTTTCTACTAATAAATGAATATCTCATAGTTTCCATAAAGCCATAAGCTTTTATAACAGAAGCCACTTTGTTTTTAAATGCCATTAATGGGCTTATTCCACCTTGTGTTGTTGAACCTCTAAGAGGAGTGGCCGGAATATGTTCATAACCATAAAGTCTTAATACTTCTTCACAAATATCAGCTTCTATTTCAACATCGAGCCTAAAAAGAGGCACATTCACAGATAATGTATCGCTTGTAAGGGATGTTGTAAAACCTAATTTATTAAGTATATTTATCATATCAACAGCAGGAATATTAACACCGGTTCTTTTTGAAATGTTTTTTACGCTGCAAACTACTGTTTTTACTTTAGGTAATTCAGTATAAATATCAATCATACCGCTAACAACATTACCTGCCTCTAACATGTTTACAAGTTGGCAAGCTCTATTAATAGCAAAGGGTATACTTGCTGCCGATACTCCTTTTTCAAAACGACCGGATGATTCTGTTCTTATGCCTAATGCCCTTGAAGACTTTCTTACTATAGATCTATCAAAACAAGCGCATTCAAAAACTACATTTTTTGTGTTTTCATCAATTTCACTTTCAAAACCACCCATAATGCCTGCTAAACCGGTAGCGCCACCTTCATCGCATATCATTAAATCGCTGGTTCTTAAACCGTGAATTTTTCCGTCTAATGTAGTAAGCTTTTCGCCTTCTTTTGCATATCGAACAGTAATTTTTTTTCCTTTTACTTTATCTAGGTCAAAGGCATGCATCGGATGACCTGTTTCAAGCATTATATAGTTTGTAATATCTACAATGTTATTTATTGATCTTATTCCACTTTTGTGCAAATATGCCCTTAACCAAAGGGGAGAGGGAGCAATTTTTACATTTTTTATTACACGAGCGGCATAACGTGGGCAAGCATCCCCATCAATTACTTCTACGCTAACAAAATTGTCTATTTTTTCGTCGATTTCATTAACATTGATCCTTGGCATATTAAACTTTAAATCAAAAACTGCTGCACTTTCTCTTGCGATGCCTAAAATAGAAAGTAAATCAGGTCTGTTAGCTAAAATATCAAAGTCAAATATTATGTCATCTAACATAAATATTTTATTTACATCTGTACCAACAGGGTAATCTTCATTGAAAATCAAAATGCCCTCATCACCAACAGAGGGGTATAGATATGTTGGTATGTCAAGCTCAGGACCACTACATATCATGCCAAAACTTTCAACGCCTCTTAGCTTTCCTTTTTTTATTTTAAAACCACCCGGTAATTCAGCACCTACTAAAGCAACAGGCACTAATATGTTTTCCCTTACATTAGGAGCTCCACATACTATTTGCAAGGGACTTTCTTCTCCA
>JAAZPT010000034.1 GCA_012797085.1 Christensenellaceae bacterium
AAGAAAGGTCTTTAAAACTACATTTAATACTAAATTTATATTATTATTTAAGTAATCTAATTTATAATTTTTTAATTTTATACCCTCATAATTAGTTAGACAATGTTTAATTAAATCACCAACAACAAATTGTGAAACAAAAACATTTCCATAATTAGATTCTAAAACTTTTATTCTTTCTTTAGAATTACTGGCTGTTGAAAACAATAAAAGCAATCCTAAAGATAAAAATAAAATAACAAATAAAAATATAATAAATATTGAATAAAAAGATAAAACACTAAAACCGCCATTTATAAAATCAAAAGCAGTTTTTGCGTTTATTATAAAATTGTTAGGTGCTATACCTGTTATTAATAATGATAATGATATTAAAATTAATATAACACCTGATACGATTTTAAGGATCTTTTCAAAAAGATAATTCATTCAATACCTAAAATTAAACCCATAATACTTTTTTAACAACTAATTACTATCGGATTCTTCTAACTCTTCTTGATTATTTTCTACTATATCATCTTCATTTAGTTCCCATTCAACTTTAGATGGCATTTCATCAAGTTCAACACTTTCTTTGTTATCTTTGTCTGTTTTTGATGAATATTCTAAATCACTTGAATCTAAAGAAGGCAACTCTTCATTTTCTTTTTCAAAATTTACACCAAGAACATGAACGTCAACTTTAACTACATGCATCCCTGTCATAGTTTCTATTGCTTTTTGAACGTTTAATTGAACTTCTTGTGCTGCCTTATGTATCGGAATACCATATTCTACAATAACATAAATATCAACAGAAACTTCTTCTGAACCAACTTCAACCTTTACACCTTTTGTAAGATTTCTGTTTCTACCTAATATATCAGACAAGCTCCCTGTAGAACCCATACTGGCTATGCCTTCAACTTCACTTGCTGCAACGCCTGCTATTGTTGCAATAACTTCAGATGCATAACTTATTGCACCGTCTTTTATTATTTCTGTATCAATATTCAAGGGGAGATTTTCTTTTTTTGCTGACATAACAACACCTCCTAATTAATAAAATTATAACAGAACAAAAAAGTATTTTCAACTAATCTGTTTATTTAAGGCCCTTTATCTCCAAATGAAGATCATTTAATTGATCATTTTTTACTGATGATGGTGTATTCATTAATAAACAAGTGCCACTTTGATTTTTGGGAAAAGCTAATACATCCCTAAGGTTTTCAACCTTAAGCATAACCATAACCATTCTATCAATACCAAAAGCAAAGCCTCCATGTGGTGGAGTACCATATTTAAAAGCTTCAAGCAAGAAGCCAAATTTTTGCCAAGCCTCTTCCTTTTCAATACCTAATAATTTAAACATGTTCTCTTGCAATTCACTATTGTGAATTCTAATTGATCCGCTACCCATTTCTATACCATTTAACACTAGATCGTAAGAGTTTGCTCTAACTTTTCCAGGATCGATGGACATTAGGTGTTCATCTTCTTTCATTGGACTTGTAAATGGATGATGCATAGCAACAAAACGATTATCTTCATCAGACCACTCAAGTAAAGGAAACTCTGTTACCCAAAAAAGATTGAATTTGTTTTCATCAATAAGATTTCTTTCTGAAGCAATATTTAATCTTAATTGCCCCATTGCTGTTAAAGCAACAAATTCTTTATCCGCAATTATAAAAACTGCATCTCCTTTGTTTGTTTCCATTTTAATTGAAATTTGTTCAAGTAAAGATTCATCAACAAACTTACTGAAAGAAG
>JAAZPT010000238.1 GCA_012797085.1 Christensenellaceae bacterium
CTTGGCAATTGCTTTCCTTTACGGGATCGAAGTAATATACAATATCCATTTTTCTAAACATGGCTGAGCCCATGTTACCTAAGCCAATTATTCCAATTTTATTTTCTAACATCGCCTTTGCCCCTTACATTATATTTGTAGGTTGTAAGCTCTTTAAGTGCCATAGGTCCCCTAGCATGAAGCATCTGTGTGGATATACCGATTTCACCACCAAAGCCGAATTCACCACCATCGGTAAACCTTGTACTTGCATTATGATAAACAACCGCTGAATCAACTAAAAGCAAAAACTTATCAGCATTTGTTTTATTTTCGCTTATTATACTTTCTGAATGTTTTGTTGAGTGAGCGTTTATAAAGTCTATTGCCAAATCAACATTATCTATATATCTTCCTGCAATAATCATATCATGGAATTCAAAACCGAAATCACTATCTTGAGCCTCTATTAATTTATCAACATTATTGTAATTTATGCTTTTTAAGCTTTCAATAATATCCTTTTGGTACCTTATTTCAACATTTTTGTTTAAAAGGGCATCAGTAATGTTTGCTATAGTATTAATATCTAAATTTTTGTGGAACAGTACGGTTTCACAGGAATTACATGTTCCCGGCCTTTGGGTTTTAGCATTTACTAAAACGTCCCTTGCCATATCGCTTTTAGCTGATTCATCTACAAATATATGGCATATGCCGTCACCGGTTTCAATTATCGGTATTGTTGCAGTTTCATAAATATATTGTTTTAGTCCCTTACCGCCCCTTGGTATAAGAACATCAATATACTCCCTGGCTTTAACTAAGGAATCAACTAGTTTTCTATCCGTATCCTCAATAAAGTTCACTATGTTTTCGTCTATTTCCAGCTCTTTTAATGTTTCTTTAATTATACTGTTTAAGCAAGAGTTTGAATATATAGCACTTGATGAGCCGCGCAATACGGAAACATTTGAGGATTTTATGCACAGGGCCGCACTATCAACAAAAACATTGGGCCTTGACTCATAAATAATTAATACTACACCTAAAGGTACACTTACTTTACTTACAATAGGACCCGCTTTTATTGGAAATTGTTCAATAACCTTATTTATAGGGTCATCTTGAGCAATAATTTCATGTATTGCGTCTATCATACCTTGTATTCTTTTTTCATTTAAGGCAAGCCTATCAATAAGCGCTTCGCTCATGTTTTTTTGCCTGGCAATAACAATATCCTTTTTATTTGCTTCAATAATCTTATCGGAATATTTATTAATTTTTTCAGCAAAATTTAAAAGGATTTCATTTTTTTGTTCACTTGTTAGTTGAGCCATGCTAATTTTTGCCGCTTTTGCTCTTTTTAAAATTTTTATCATATCAATTACTCCTAAACCATGTTCCTATTTCCTGACCTTCAACAGCTTTTGATATGTTTGAAGGGTCATCACCATTAATTATTAACATGTGGCGTCCATCTTCTGTAGCAATTTTAGCAGCTTGTATTTTTGTTAACATGCCACCTGTACCAAGTTCACTACCCGCAGCACCTGCACAAGCTTCCACATCGCTTATGGAGTTAACAGTGCTTATTAATTTGCAGTTTGAGTTTTGTTTGGGGTTGGAGTCATATAAGCCATCTATATCCGATAATATTATCAATAAATCAGCATCTATAATTTTACAGGATAAGGCTGAAAGTGTATCATTATCCCCTACTTTTATTTCATTTATAACAACGGCATCATTTTCATTTATAACAGGTATAACATTTTCCCTCATTAAAATTTCACATAGGTCTTTTAGATTATTAAAACGCTCTTCATCAACAAAGTCTATTTTAGTAAGCAAAAGTTGTGCCATGGTTTTATCGTGGGCATAAAAAAGCGATTCATAAAAACGCATAAGTTCAACTTGACCTACTGCCGCCAAAGCACGACGCATAGATAATTCCTTTGGTTTTTTATCCAAATTAAATTTTCCTATACCTGCACCAACAGCACCGGATGTTACGAATAAAACCTTATAACCCTTATCCATAAGGGCTGCAATTTCCTTTATTATATGTTTAACTTTACTTTTATTTATTTTACCATTTGGCAAAGTAATGCTTGATGAGCCTACTTTTATTACTATTTTTTTTACATCACCAAAATCTCTCATTGTACCACCTGAAAAATTATAATATCTATATTGTATACTATTTATAATTAAAATTAAAGTCAGCTAATATATTTAAATTGTTTTAATTTTTATTATTAAATATATTCTCAATTGCTTGACAAGGGTTGTAAATTATGTTAAATTATCTTGGTAACCGCTCGGGTGAGGTCTTTTCAATGTGTAATTGTGCACAACCTCAAAACTCGGCGAGATTTTGATAGGAGGTGCTTAGCGCATGTATGCAATAATAGCAGCAGGTGGCAAGCAATTTAAAGTATCACAAGGTGATATAATTTACATTGACAGAATTAATCAGGAACCGGAAACATCTATATCTTTTGATGTATTAATGTTGGGCACTGAAGACGGCGTTACAGTTGGAACACCTTTAGTAGATGGTGCTAAGGTTGAAGGCAAGGTTGTTAAAGAAGTTAAAGGTCAAAAAATAATTGTTTTTAAGTATAAAAGCAAAAAGAACTATAAGAAAAAACAAGGTCACCGTCAAAAATATACCAAAGTTGAGATTACATCAATAATTGCGTAATGACTAATGTTACACTTTACTTAAATAACAAGCAATTAGTAGGGTTTAAGCTTGAAGGCCACGCAGATTATGCCGAAAAGGGTTACGATATAGTTTGTGCAGCTATATCAGTATTGGCTACAACAGCAATAAACTCCCTTGAAAGTGTGGGTAAAGTAAAACCCGTACAATTTATTGATGAGGAAAAGGCTTTTATACATACAATGTTGCCTGATAATATAAGCCCTCAACAAAGGCATGATTGCAAAATTATTTTAAGTATGTTAGAACAAGGATTAACGGATATTGCTGAACAGTATCCAAAATATTTAAAAATTAATCGCAGTACGATATAGGAGGAAAAGCATATGTTAAAACTTAATTTACAGTTTTTTGCACATAAAAAAGGTGTAGGTTCAAGCCGTAACGGCCGTGACAGCGAAAGCAAACGTTTAGGACCTAAACGTGCCGATGGTCAATATTCATTAGCCGGAAATATACTTGTTCGTCAACGCGGTACACGTATCCACCCCGGTATTAATGTTGGCAAGGGTAAAGACGATACACTTTTTGCCTTAGTAAGTGGCATTGTTCGCTTTGAACGCAAAGGTAGAGACAAAAAACAAGTTAGCGTTTACCCGGTTGAACAAGCATAATTTAAAAATTTAAAAGGCACATTCGTGCCTTTTTTATTGGAGTTGTATATGGGAACAATTGTAAATGCAATTACCATAATAATTGGTACAAGCTTAGGTTTGTTTATTAAAAACGGTATACCTAAAAAAATATCATCAACAATAATGCAAGGCATAGGTCTTTGCGTAATACTTATCGGCACATTAAACTCAATTAAAACTAATGATATGCTATGTGTAACAATATCCATGTTCTTAGGGGGCATAATCGGTACACTATTAGATGTAGAGAATAAATTATCAAAATTTGGTGATTTTTTACAAAGCAAATTCGGTAAGAAATCAAATAATAAGATTGGCGAGGGCTTTATAACTACAAGCTTATTGTTTTGTATTGGAGCTATGGCAGTTGTAGGCTCTATAGAGAGCGGTATAAACGGCAACAACTCCATACTCTACTCCAAATCGCTATTGGATGGTATAAGTTCTGTAATATTTGCAAGTACATTTGGTTATGGCGTGTATTTTTCAGCCTTGTCTGTACTTATATATCAAGGTACTATAACAATACTTGCCTCGTTTTTTAAAGGAATATTAAGTACTGCTATAATAACCGAATTAAGCGCTGTAGGTGGTTTGTTGATATTAAGCTTGGGTATAAATATGTTGTTTGATAAAAAATTACAAGTAGCAAACTTTTTACCTGCAATATTTATACCTATATTTTATATGCCAATATATAATTTTTTGGCAAGTTTATTTTAGAAAGGTCTTATAAATATAATAATGAAATTAAAAAATTTATTTACAGTAAAATCAATGGCTATAAGTAGTGCAATTGCTGCTATATATGTAATTTTAACCCTTATTAACCCCTTTAGCTTTGGCCAAATACAATGTAGAGTTAGTGAGGCATTAACTGCCTTGCCATTAATAATACCCCAATCAATACCCGGTTTATTTATCGGTTGCCTGATAAGCAATTTAATTGGTAGTGCAAGTATGCTCGATATAGTGTTTGGATCCCTTGCAACATTATTAGCTGCCATAACAACATATATTTTAAGAAAGAACAAATATGTTGCATTGCTTGCACCCGTTGTGTTTAACGGCATAATAGTCGGTTTGGTTTTACACTTTACAATAAATGTACCTTTGCTCGAAACAATGTTTTTTGTAGCTCTTGGTGAAGCAATTGCCGTTTATATATTAGGTTTACCTTTGTTAAAAGCTTTAGAAAAAGTAGATATTGTTTCTAAATTAAAATGATATTTTAAAAAACAACTCACTTTTCTGTGAGTTGTTTTTTTATGGATTTCTTAAAAAGTATGTGCTTACATAACCTGTTATGTTGTTGTACCTTATTTTAGACCAAAGTTCTCCATATTGTATAAGTTCAACAAGGCTACCATGGGGCATTGTTGTAATTACGTAATAGTTAAAACCTTTTCCGCTTCTCATATTAACATAGCTAAAGTTGGGATGGTGTATTTTTTTAATATTTGATGGGTTGTTGTTTTCTGCTCCATAAACCATTAAAAAAGATGTTCTAAAATAACCTATTCGCCCATCTACTCTGGATTTTACTTTACACCATTCAATTCCATATTGAAGTAAATCGAATACAGCTCCATTGCGGAATTGACCTATAATTTGAGCACTCATACTTGGATACAAACGCAAATTCAACACCTGTGTTATTCTTGGGTTATTTACAACAACATAGGATTGACTGTTTGAGCCGCCAATATCCCTTGCTGCCTTTAAACCTTCCTTTAAATAATTTGCGCTCATAAAACCAATGTTGCCATTTATAGACACGCGCCACCAATTTGTCCCCTTTGCAAGCACTGATACATAACTATCATGAGGGTAACTTGTTATTGTTGGATATTGGCTCCCCGGCCCACTACGCAAATTAAGCTTTGACCTGTTTGGAGTTTTTATAGTTGCAACAATGCTTGAATCCGCTCCATAATAAGTAGTTTGGTAACCCTTCATTACATAGCCTGTAATATTATTAAGCTTTACATGATACCAACCACTATAATCTCCTAATACTTTTAATGGCACACCATTATATAGCATACCCAAAACAGCACTATTGGTACTCATGGCTTGCCTTAAATTAAGATACGCCGAAGCTTGAGGGTTTCTTACAACTGCCATTGTACCACAGGATTCTAAGCCTGATTTTAAATAATTACCGGCCATATATCCTATTTTATTATCCGGGGTTTGAACATATAGCCAATTGTTATTAGTAAAGCCTAAAACTTTAACCCAAGTGCCCCTTGAGTAACTACCAAGCCATAAATCGGAGGAACTGGGACCCATGCGCAAGTTTAGACTATTAGTACCCGTAACCACAGAAAAACCTGTTTGTTGAGCTTGAGCATGCGGTATAAACATGCTTATTAATAAACATATTATTAATATATAGCTAAATTTTTTCATCATCGTCCTCCTCTTCTGCAATATCTGTATCCTCCATTAAGATACTATCTTCCCGCTCGTTGCCGTATGTTGCATAGTATATGGCATCATCCACAACAGAATTTATTATAAAATCATCAATATAAAAAGGTACCACTGACGGGCCGAACATTATATGAAAAAAGAATTCCGGATAACCATTATATTTAGTATATTTGCTTGCACAAAGGTTTTGTACGGCCATGCCATCGTATGAGTTTATTTTGTCTATTAATGTATTTATAAGTGGTACATATATGGAATTTGAAAGAGCACCGGTAAGCTTAGCAAATTTATCATCAATTTCATTTATAGGTCTGATATAACAAATTAGTTCGCCCCTACCATTCAATATGCTTTTAAAATAAGGAATATTATCCTTCGCAGATATTTTTTTAAAGTCTGCAGTTGCAAGCATGGGTATAGGAGATAATGTGTTGAGCAATGGATTGGATATTTCAACATTGTCTATAGCCGTTATATTAGGGTAATTATATAACCTTTTACATAAAACATTCGGCTTATTATTTACTGCATAAACTAATGTTGCCCCTTTTTGCGCAAGGCAATCACTAAAACCACCCATATTTGCATAGGCATCAATGCATATTTTACCTAAAGGTGAAACTCCAAGTGTCATAAGGGCATCCTCCAACTGATATCCCTTTGTGGAGCAATATTTTGTGCTTATCCCCATAACCTCTATTTTGCAATTTTTGCTAAAGCGTTGCTTAGGATCTATTACTCTTTCACCATTACAATAAACCTGCCCACCTACCAGGTATGGATGGGCCTGCGTTTCGCTCAAGAAAAAGCCTTTGCTAATTAAAAGCTCTAATATTGGTTTTTTTCTGAAGAAAATATTAATCAAAAAACATTTTTAAGGCACCTTGAACATGGGTTTGCCAAAAATCCCAAGTTATGGTCCCCTATCTCCTTTTTAAATATTACCGGGAATTTATTTTTTACTTTATTATAAAAATTTTCATTTACCGGCATAAAAAAATCCTCTGTACCGCAAGCTATATATAACTTAAAGTTTTTAGCAATATCATTATCCATATTATCTGCAAGCCAATAAATATCCTCTTTTTCGGGTATTATCAGCTCCTCGCCAAAACAAATTTTAAGGCAATCCAATATATCTGCAAAAGTATCTTCTACTTTAAGTTGACCTGTAAGCCCTAATACTCCGGAAAAACTTGCTGCAGCAGAGAAGGTTTCAGGGTAATTAAATGCTATTTTTATTGC
>JAAZPT010000035.1 GCA_012797085.1 Christensenellaceae bacterium
CCTAATTATATTAATGAACTTAAATCAATATGTTTAAACAATAATGTTGATGTTCTAATTCCAACAATAGATTATGATTTATTGCTTTTAGCAGAAAATAAAAAATCCTTTGATGAATTTGGTACAAAAGTATTAATAAGCGATAAAAATAAAATAGAAATATGCAGAGACAAAAGATTAACCTCAAATTTTTTCTTTGGTTGCGGATTATTAACACCAAAAACTACAGATAATGTTGATAATTATTGTGACAATTATCCCGCCTTTATTAAGCCGATTGATGGTAGTTCGAGTATTAACGCTTTCAAAGTAAATAACTATGAAGAATTATGTAGTAATGCAAATAAAATTTCAAAATATATTATTCAGCCATTTGTTGACGGAAAAGAATATACTATAGATATATTTTGCGATTTTGATGGCAATCCTATTTATATAACACCAAGAGAAAGATTGGCTGTTAGGTCGGGTGAGGTGCTTAAAAGCAAAATTGTTCAGGATGATAAAATAATTGAAGATTGTAAAAAACTCATAAAAAATTTTAAACCATGCGGACCTATTACAGTACAAATGATTAGGGATAAAAAAACGAATAAAGACTATTATATTGAAATTAATCCTCGTTTTGGAGGTGGCGCGCCACTAAGTATTAAAGCAGGAGCCAATTCGCCTTTGGTCTTATTAAAATCATTAAGTGGTTATGAAATAAAATATAAAAATAAGGCCGCTGAAGATGGTTTAATATATAGCAGATTTGATCAAAGCATTTGTGTTAGCGATAAAATAAATAAAAAAAAACCATTAATAAAAGCTGTAATTTTTGATCTTGATGATACTCTTTATTCTGAAAAAGAATATGTTAAATCAGGATTCAAAACTGTTTCAAACTTAATTCCTGAATTGAGTAATGCTGAAACCTTGTTAAATGAAGCTTTTAATTTAGGGCTTCCAGCAATTGATGAAGTTTTAAAAAATAATAATTTAATGTTTAAAAAAGCAGAGTGTGTTTTGGCGTACAGAAACCATTTTCCTAATATAAACTTTAGAGATGGAATTTTGGAACTACTAATAAAATTAAAAAAATCCAAAGTTTTTATTGGTATTATAACAGATGGTAGAATCGAAGGACAAAAAAATAAAATTAGAGCTTTAGATTTAAATAAGTATGTTGATTCAATAATTATTACTGATGAACTTGGGGGACCCAATTTTCGTAAACCCTGCGATATTGCATTTAGAATAATGCAATTAAATGCGGATGTTCCCTTTGAAAACATGGTATATATCGGAGATAATATATCTAAAGATTTTGTAGCACCCCAAATTTTAGGTATGCAAAGTATAATGCTTGAACATGAAGATAACTTATACAAAGGAATATCTAAAGAAATACTTACTATGAAAAACACAGAAGAACTACGCTCATATTTAATGAAAAATATTTGATTTTAAATGTATACAATATAATTTATTGATAGTATAAAATGTTTGTGTTATAATAACGGTTAGCACCAAATTTGGTGAATAAAATATAAGAAAGAGGAGCCCTAATGTCTAAATTTATTATAAGGCGCTTGGCACTTGCTATTGTAATAGTATTGTTGGGATCATTAACTGTTTATACAGTAATAAGAAGCTTGCCTACATCCTATGTTGAAGCAGTTGCAAGGCAAAATTCAACACAACCCGGAAGTAAGAGCTATAGAGAAATATTAAAAGAACTTAATGAAAAATATAACATGAATAGTGATATTTTTACTGGATTTGTTGGTTGGTTGGGGAGTGCGATTAAAGGGGATTTTGGCAATTCTTGGATTTATAACAAACCAGTTACAGAAAAATTTTCAGAAGTAATTTGGTATTCTGTAGTTTTAAATATAGTAACATTCTTTTTACAATTTATTATTGCTATTCCTTTAGGAATATTAGCGGC
>JAAZPT010000239.1 GCA_012797085.1 Christensenellaceae bacterium
AGAAAGAAAAATGAAAAGAAAACTGGAATTAAAGAAAAAAATGATAGCTTGGGCTATGATACTCTTGCTTATTGTAATGAATGCAGGTGTATGCCTTGCAGAAGGATCTGTTAATGACAATTCACTTGATCTTACAGGCATTATACAGGCGTTGGCCACCTTAGCTGTTGCTGTTGTTACAAGCGTTTTTGGGTTCTTGTACAAAAAACACATACAACCTTTTTTAAGACAAAGGGGCTTGGAGGAAGCAGCAAGGATTGCTGTTAGAGCTGTTGAAGCTGCAGTTGGCAGGGGAAACGGAGAACAGAAATTAGAAATGGCAATTGATAGCCTAATAGAACGTGGTTTTAATTTTGACAAGGAGAAAGTAAAGGAAGCCATACTTGCTGCATGGCTTGACATGAATTTGGAGCAGATAATGACAGGTGTAAAGATACCGGAGTAATTTATATAATAACAAAAAGAGCTTGCTTAATTGCAGGCTCTTTTTTTATTGCAAAAAATATTTTTTTAAATTATTTTTATTAAATTTTGGGCAAAACGTGCAAAGCCTTGTAAATAGCCTATTATAAAAATTGTTTTTCTAATGTTTTTTTGAAAAAACTTTTAAAAAGTATTGACATATACACGCAAGCGTGTTATAATATAATTAAGAAAAAGGAAAGGAGGGGAAGCCAATGGGAAATAAAAAGGGTAAAAGGAAAGCGACTAAGAGCAAGTTGCGTTTGCTGATAGTCGCACAAGTAATTGCGTTGATAATCGAGCTGATAAAGCTCGTAAGAAAATTACTTGAATAACCTCGGGGCAGAAATGCCCCACCCTCTTTATTATAACCCAAAATGGCAGAAAAGCAAATGGATATAATTAAAATATTAGATGTCATTAGTAGTTTGGCACAGATTGTTACATGTATACTTTTAATAAGTATAATCAAAGATTTAAGGAGTAAATAAAATGTTAGGAAACTTAATACCGCTAAAAGAATATGCAGAGATTGTTGGTGTTGCACCTTCAACAATAAGGCATAAAATAAGGCGAGGAAATTTTCCGGAAGCTGTAAAACTTGGAAGAGATTGGTATGTTCCAAAAGACACACCATATAAAGACAACCGAATCAGAACAGGCGAATATAAAAACTGGAGAAATAAAAACAATGAATAGATAGGGATTTAGAACTACGAACTATACAGTAACAATACTGTAATAGGTGAAAACTTTCAAACAATTTTAGCAAATTTCAGCCAATTATAGAAAAAATAAAAAAGCCGAGAAACGTTTTAAATCTCGGCTTTTTATTGTATTTAGCTTGGTACCTCCAACGGGACTTGAACCCGTGATTCCGCCTTGAGAGGGCGACGTCCTGACCGCTAGACCATGGAGGCGTGTGGCTGGGGAAATAGGATTCGAACCCATACAATGCGAGTCAGAGTCGCAGGTGCTACCGTTACACAATTCCCCAAAACAAAATGCTAAATTATTATACTAAACAACAGTTATATTGTCAATTAGCTATTAAATAATTATTTTAACTTATTAATATTATAATATGGTATAATGATTCGTATATATAATTTTTTGTAGGAGGATTTTTCATTGAAAAAACATTGGTGGGATTATTCTGTTGCATATCAAATTTATCCAAGAAGTTTCCAAGATAGCAATGGGGATGGTATTGGAGATATAAACGGTATTACTCAAAGGCTCGATTATTTACAGGATTTAGGCATTAAAATTATCTGGATAAGCCCAATATTTAAATCTCCAATGGTTGATGGAGGTTATGATGTTGCAGATTATGATACTGTTGATGAAATATTTGGCGAAAATAAAGATTTGGAAAACCTTTTAATTGAGGCAGAAAAACGTGGGATAAAAGTATTGCTTGATATGGTTTTAAACCATACATCAGATCAACATCCATGGTTTAAAGAGGCCATGAAAGATCCCCTCGGTAAAGCGGGCCAAAGGTATGTTATAAGGAAAGGTATTAATGGAAACCCACCAAACAATTGGAGAGGCTATTTCGGTGGATCTGTTTGGGAACCGATACCTAATACAGACCTATATTATATGCATGTTTTCCATGTTAAACAGCCTGATTTAAACTGGGAGAACGAAGAGGTTCGTAAAGATATTTACGATATGATGAATAGATGGTGCGATAAAGGTGTAGCCGGTTTTCGTATTGATGCAATAGGTAATATTAAAAAGAATATAATAAATGAACATCTTGAGCCGGACGGTATAGACGGCTTAGTTGAGGCAAGGCATAAATTTGTTGATCAACCCGGTATTGATAAGTTTTTTATAGAAATGAAAAACGAGGTTTTTGCCCCTAACGATTGTTTTACTGTTGCTGAAATTCCTGTTTCCAATGAACGTTTAAAACAATATATTGGGGATGATGGATTTTTTACTACAGTATTTGATTTTTCATATACAGATATAGACTGCGAGATAAAAGGTGATTGGTTATCTCAAATACCTATAAATGCTAAAGAACTTAGAGAAAGGCTATTCCTCTTCCAAACGGAAACTCAAAAAATTGGTCAGCCTTGTCCATATCTTGAAAATCACGATCAGCCACGTAGTGCAAATAAGTATTTAAAAACAATAGGTACTAATGATTTAAGTAAAAAAATGTTAGCCGTGTTGTTTTTAAATATG
>JAAZPT010000427.1 GCA_012797085.1 Christensenellaceae bacterium
GATCTCTACAATCTTCTCCCGGATTGCATCGAGGAGGGGCTCAGTCACAAATGCCGGTTGACAGAAGTATTCGTCCCCGTCCCGAATGATAATCCCTGCGTCCTCAAGGGCAGGGATGTGATACGCGACGTTCTGCCGGGGAATGTGTAAACGGTGCGCTATCTGGGATAGACTCATGGGTTTCTTTGCTTCAACGAGCGTGCAAAATATATCGTATCGGGTCACGCCAGGTTCACGCCCTCGGGTATTACAATTTTCACCCGGTCTCCCAATTTACTCTGGAGGCGGGATACCATACGACGGGGACCGGGAATTCTACCTCCCGCAGCAGCGAAGGGTTCGGTGGTTTTCTTGCGAACGAGATCGAAACATCGCATCCGGTCGAATCCCGTTTCGTCGGACGATCCAATTAGGATGACCTTTGTCGTCGGATCGTATCCCCACAGCATATCGGGGGTGATACCCATGGCTTCGCTGATGGTATTGTGGACGTATTCGATATCCACATCTTTGAAATGGATGCATAGCCCGTTCTTCACGTAGAGGATGGCGGTATCATGCATCTCGCTGATGCTCATATCGGTTGGAATTTGCTCGACTGTGCCGGTTTGGATTGACGATATCCCGAGGACTCCGGCCCCTTTCTCACCTTTCGTCTGCTCGTAGTATCGGACGGCGCTTCTCGGGATGAAGGGTGATATCGCTTCCCACCGCTTCAAGACACTCTCCATGTGGGTTGTCATTGTTGATATCTGGTCCCCGAGGTTCTTGATATCGCCTTCGACCCGGGCGAGTCTCTTATCGATCTCCGGGTCAGCCGGAGATTTACCTCCTTTCTGGATGATATCTAATGCCCGTCGCTTCTCAGAATCGGCACATATGCGTTCCGTGATAGCAGCAACAGCATCCTTGTGTGCTATCTTTCCGAGAACGACATCAGCAGCCATGTGCTGGATGATATCGGCATATTCCGTGTCACAAGCATCCGGTGCATCGCTTCCGAAAGCGTACGCCAGGGCTAGGCACGCGGACTGAAGCAATTTCCGCTCTTCGGCAACTTTCTCCTGGTCGAGTTTTTCGAGTGCGGCCTGCTGCTCCTTTTTCTTTTCTGCCTGCCGTTTCGATATCTCGGATAGGAGTTGTTTCTCGCGTCTTTCGCGAATTGCCGGATCCTCTTCGGGTGGAGTCAGAGTGCTCTGGACCTTACCTTTCACCTCTTTCGACTTTGTCTGGGGTTTGCCAGGAGCGGGGAGTCTATCATCACCGATAGGACCGATATACTGTTGATAGTGTGGATTTACCGTGAGTTCGTCTTGGAAAATCCCGCCCTTCCACCCGGTACGCACAACCCCATCGAATCGTGGGTAATAGGTTGCTTCTGATGGAGAGTGTAACGGTGTGTATCGTAAGACTGCTCCTTTCTCGGGATCGTACCCAAATTCAGTTACACAGTAATAGTGGTTATAATCGTCCCGGGCAGGTTCCCACCGGATGATCATACCAGGGGTGATATCGGCAATTGTAAAGGTATCCCAATCCCGATAGGGCGTATTCATAAATTTTTCCGTGGTGTCTTTGCGTAGTCGCGGGCAACCGGTGTGTGCTAGAGGCTGGAATTCAAGTGCGCGTTTGCTGGGGGGAGGGGGGAGGCCGTTCTTTTCCCTGGGGCCAACATATTGCTCGTAGTTTGCGATGATGCGGGCGGTTGGTATGAAGAACAGGTGTGTGGTTCCCGATAACTCCCGGCAATCCCAAATGTCGAGATTCTGGGCGGATCCTTTGGACATCACGGTGCCGTATGATATACCATCCGATACATCAGAACCCTGCAGTTCTTTCTTCAACCGGAATATCATCCCCTGATGTATATCCTTGTGAGATTTTATCGGAGCCCACCATACTTCCGGGGTATTCCTATACGCTCTTTCAGCGATTATGCCAAATTTTGGGATAGTATGGATATTGACCATGTGTGACACCAACTAGAGAGAGAATATGGGGAATAGATATAAAAAGGGTTCGGGTGAGATTGGTGATTATGCTTCTTCCTCCTGCTCGAACCGATCGAATGTCGATTGGTTCCCACGTTTCGTTGAATCTGTAGTTGTAGACTGCACACGCGAACGGGTCGTTGTCCGCGTAGTAGGTGAATGTGAAATCTTCACCTGCCAGGGATAGACCGTATCTGAATCCACCAATACCACCAAATAAATCAATACATTTCATGTTAATCGAACGGTACGTTGAGCTCTGCGTCGCTTTCAGTTTTCATGATAATCGCTTCCATGATCTCTACCTCGGTAATTTCATCCTGGAGTTTCAGTCGGGTGAGTGCTTTTGCGATCCGGAGCACGCTCTGAATCCATCGACCGCTCCGACCGGTATCCTCTGCCTCGAAATGTTCAATGAATGGTTGGACCTTCTTATCGAGGTCCCGCAGTTCTTTCGGTCTTGCGGTCGGGTTCAATCCCATGGCGACCCCGATGTATACCCGCATCATATCATCCACCTCAGTAGGGTTCCGGATACCGGCGATCATCCTCCGTGCAATCTGGACGGATTCATCGATCGAGGGTTGCTCGAAATGGTAGACCAGATCGAACCGGGATAGAATCGGGCTCGGGACTTTCGAGACATCGTTCGCTGCTGCCACGTAGCGGATCTGGGATTCGAATTCCTCATATTTCCCGCCGACGGTCTCCACGTATCGTCCACTCTCCAACACATCCCGAAGGGTATTGATATCACTGAACGCTTCGATCTCATCGTGTGCCACAATCCCGCCATGATACCGGGCAAACAACCGGGTTCCCCCATCGGTCCGGCGACCGTCCCCTTTCAAGGATGATTTCTTCGCATCTCCCGATAGATAGAGGGCGTTCCAGTTATCCCGGAGATGGTCAATGAACACCGTTTTGCCACATCCTGGCGCTCCTTTCAAGAGCACGTTGATCCTATCTCGACCGTCGGGGGTATCCCATTGATTCACGATGCAGCACATGATCCCGAGCTTCACGTTAGTGTGTCCTACAACCTCCGGACAGAAGAATTGTGGAACAATATACACGAAATCCTGGCCATCCGCCATGTTGACTAGGACATCTCGGACCTCATCGACTGTCATTGTGTTCAACTATCACACCCCATGGATCGAACAATCGTTGATATTCACCCCGGCCATGCGTGCCCGGAACATCCCGAGGAACAGGGTATCGAGGGCGTATGCATTGTTATACATGATTGACTGCTCCTTCTTCTCATCGGGTGAGGAGTAGATGGGGGTGGTGAGAGTCTCTACCACCTGTAGGTAATACCCGATCTCAAGGTAGTTCCTATAGTGCAAGGTTATACCTCGATGACAAGATCCGGCCGGAATGAACCTGACAATTCGAACGGGTATCCCACGGGGTTTGATACCACCCGCACCCCGCTCGGATCGTGGATGTAATCACATCCGTCGTGTGTATGACCATGGATCCACAATCTCGGCGGATCCCGGTTCAGTATAACATCCCCGAACGGGTTGTAGTAGAAGTTATTCAACGGGTTATTCTTGTATCGCGATGATATGCTCTGCTTAGAGGGAGCGTGATGTGTCACAACAACGGCGTCACGGGCTCCCATTCCTGATATCCAGTTCTTGAAGCGGATGTTCTCGGCATAGACACAGTCCTTGAACTCGTGGATATGGGTGTAATCGTTGAGCCTGATTTCGTGTCCACGGGTACGGGGACCCTGGTTGAACCACATGGTGCCCCCTAGGAACAGCGTGCCATAGAGGGTGATGTAATCGTTGTCTAGGATGTGAACATTATCATACGTGTTCGATTTTCGATTCCAGGCATCGATGAATTCGCGCACCGCCCCGATAGACGAGTGGTACGCCTCGTGGTTCCCGGGTACGAAGATTGTGTGATACTCCCGGGACTCCAGGGATTTTAATGCCTGATACAGACCCTGGCCGAGGCAACAAAGGTCTCCTGCTATAACAACAACATCAACATCGAGGTTCTCCGGGATCCGGTTCAAGAGTATTTGCGTGGGGTTCCGTTCGAACTCAAGATGGATATCGCTGATGGGATAAATCCGTACCATGGTTATTTCACCAATTCGTTGATATGTGTTACTCCGTTGTGCCGATCA
>JAAZPT010000036.1 GCA_012797085.1 Christensenellaceae bacterium
GTTTTAAGGCTTGTACAATCTTCAAAAGCAGACTCCCCAATATATGTTGCACTGCTAGGAATACTTATTTGAGATAGCTCTGTACAACCTTTGAATGCGGATGAGCCAATATATGTCAGATCGGCCCAGTTCAACAGATTTTTCAGCTTTGTATTTTTTTCAAACGCACCATCAGCAATTCTATTTACAATATGTCCATCAATCTCAGAGGGAATAGTAATTGAACTCTGTAATTTTGTATACCCACAGATTTCAACTGTATCATCACTCATCAAGCGATACTTCACATCTCCGTAGCTAAGAACCGTTCCATCGACTAAAGAGGAAGCGGCAGTTTGTTCAGTTATTGCCATGGTTTCCTCTACTATTTCATCGTCCTTTGCTTCTATTTTAGAGAATGCCTCTGGATATGCTATATCAAGCTTGTGAACATAAAGCGTAATGCTTTCATAAGACATGCTATCAATTAAACTTGAATACTCTTTTCCTTTGCTGTTTTTTAGAAACGTCAGCTTCATTTCGGTATTTGGCTGAATATCCTGGGCAATAACAACATACTTTTTCAGAATATCTATGTCTTCTGGATCAATATAGGAACCGTCGTCAGCAATAAAGTTAATCCTAATACTACCTTTGCCATAGTCATCTCTACGGCCACCATCTGAAGCATATCCAAAGGAAGCAGCATTTTTCCCAATATAGTTACGTATATATTGCGTATACTTATCAGGCGACTGAGTAATTGGGATTAGTTCAAATACGATAGAATCTCCTGCCATAACCCCATCAATGCGCCGCACGGTAAGATCAATTTGGTCGATGCTTTGAAAAGCTATAAGACTACTATACTCCTCCCCAAAACTGTTTTTCAGAAATTCATATTTCATTTCTGTATTTAATGTAATGTTCTGTCCAGTTACAATGTACTGCTGAAGCATTTTTTCATCTTCAATATCAATAAACATCCCATCTGCTGCCACAAAAACAAACTTAATATAACCTTTGCCATAGTCATCTAAACGATCAGCACCTGAAGTATATCCAAAGGAAGCGGCATTTCGACCTACATAGTCCTGAATATACCAAGTATACTTATCTGGAGAAGCTTTAACACCCTCAGGAATATGAACGGTGTATCTATTAGCACGTTCTGAACTTGCTTCACTAATCAATTCATTAAGTTCCTCATCTGTTAGGGAAGCATAATCGATTTCAAGAGCCATTACATTCGCAATACACGAAATAAACAGTATGCTTATAAGCATAATAGTAATAAGCTTTTTCATTAAATCACTCCTTTTTTATTAATCTTCATGGTTGATAGAAACGAATATAGACTTTTTTAAAGCAAAATAAAATAATCTGATGTCCTTTCTAATGCGGCTACAATATATTCACTACATAATGCAGAGAGTCTATGCTATCAATAGTTTTTTCTTTCTTATCGAATAATTTTATTTATCCAAGTTTGATAGCTTAATTCATTCTTTTTTAATTAAATATCAATTTACTTTATTTTATCACAATAATAATAATCTTTCAAAGGAAAAAATAAACATCTGTTACTTTAAAAATCTTATTATATAATCTCGTTTATTAAAATCATTTGCTTTGCTAAATAATAATTTATTAAATATCAAAAATTCCTTGTTGTATCGTAATTTGCAAAAAACTGATCCCTGTATTCCTCATAGGCATCCTGCTCTATAGCTTGACGGATTTCCTCCATAAGCCTTTGTAAAAAGCGAAGGTTGTGTATAGTAACCAGCCTTGCCCCCAGGATTTCGCCAGCCTTTAACAGATGGCGAACATAGGCCCTTGTAAAGTTTTGGCAACAGTAGCAATCACAATCCGCATCTATGGGCGTAAAGTCCCTTGCATATGTGGCGTTGCGCACAACAAGACGACCTGTGCGTGTAAAGGCCGTGCCGTTGCGGGCAACCCTTGTGGCAAGCACACAGTCAAACATATCAATGCCGTAGCCAACCCCTTCCACCAGGCAATCCGGGCTTCCAACACCCATAAGGTAACGGGGTTTTTCTGTTGGAAGGTATGGCTGCATTTTATCCAACATTTCATACATCAAGGGCTTAGGCTCGCCGACGGAAAGGCCGCCTATTGCCGTGCCGGGAAAATCAAGGCTTGATATTACTTTGGCACTTTCTATGCGCAGGTCTGCATCAAAGGCCCCTTGTATAATGCCAAACAAGGCCTGATCTTTCCTTGTATGATGTTTTTTACAGCGCTCCGCCCATCTATGGGTGATTTCCATGTTTTGTTTGGCAGTATTATAATCGCAGGGGTATGCACTGCATACGTCAAAGGCCATGGCAATATCGGCACCGAGCTTTTGCTCTATATCCATTGCAACCTCAGGGCTGAAAAAGTGCCTGCTTCCATCTAAATGGCTTTGAAATGTAACACCGTCTTCGCTTATTTTGCGTATATGAGCTAATGAAAACACTTGAAAGCCGCCACTGTCGGTAAGTATAGGCTTATTCCAATTCATAAATTTATGAAGACCGCCCGCTTCGGCAATAAGATCTTCCCCCGGGCGAAGATGCAGGTGATAGGTATTGCTGAGTATAATTTCCGCGCCTATTTCCTCAAGCTCCTTAGGGCTCATGGCCTTTACTGTTGCCTGTGTACCTACGGGCATAAATGTGGGGGTTTGTATATCGCCATGGGGAGTATGAACTATACCCCTCCTTGCAAAGGATTTTTCACTGGATTTTAATAGTGTAAATTTAACTGGCATGGCTTTCTCCTTTTAATTTATCCATACTATAATAGCATATTTTGTTTTCTATGTAATGTTTTTATAGCAACTAAATAAAAAAAGAAGTTAAAGTGATGAGTTTCCAAGTATACACTTTAACATTCTAAAATCTTTAAAAAAAGGCCCGGAATATTCCTAACGGCCTTTTTTATTTGCTTTTGTCCTTTTTCCCTCTTGTGCTTCGCCTTGGTATAAGCTCAACATCCAATATTTTATGCATGGATTCTATCTCTTCTTTTTTTATGCTTTTTATTAGCAAATCCACCGTTGTTTTAGCAATCTTTTTTCTATCCTGCCTTATTGTGGTAATCGGCTTAAAGGAGTATTTTGCAATGGAAATATCATCAAAACCCACAACTTTTACTTTTTTAGGTACATTAATACCATTGTCATGCAAGGCAGATATAACCCCCAATGCAAGCATATCCGTGCCACAGAACATAGCATCAAAATCTTTTGACTGCGCCAAAAGATTTTCTACTCCTTCATAACCTGCTTTAAAGCCTACATCGGTAATTTTTATAAGCAAATCATCATATATGGGTATTCCCATTTCTATTTGAGCCTGCATCAAGCCTTGATAGCGCTCCATGCCTGCAGCATAACTTCTATTGTCAACTATTGCGGCAATTTTTTTACAGCCTAATTCTATAAGCTCTTTGCCTGCAAGATAGCCTCCCTTTATATTATCCGACTCTACTATTATTCTGTTTTCCATATTAATACCATAAGGCTTTCTGTCAATAAAAGCAATTGGTATGTTTGCATCGTTTATAATATTGCTGGGATTGCCGGATATAACAATTATTCCGCTTACATTTTGCGCAAGCAAAAAATTAAGATGTTCCTTTTCCAGCTCAATCAGCTCGTTTGTATTACAAATAATAGTGGAATACTGCAACTCAAAAAGCAGAATTTGCAACTCTAAAACCATACTGGAGAAAAATTCGTTTGTAATATCCGGAACTATTACCCCAATTGTTGGCATAGAGGCCTTCCTTAAGCTCCTTGCCGCCATATTCGGCACATAATTATATTCATTTATTACCGCTTCAACCTTGCGTTTGGTATCTAAGGAAAACCTTCCCGTACCGTTTATAACCCTTGATACCGTAGCTATAGATACACCTGAAAGCTTGGATATTTCCTTCATGGATAATTTTTTATTCATTATTAATTCCCTTTCTATACTCATTAGGTGTAACATTGGTTAGCTTTTTAAAAACGTAAATAAAATAACTTGGCGATTGAAAACCGCAATCTTCACCAATTTTTTTAACGGTAAGCTCGCTGTTGTTTAAAAGTTTGGTTTTTGCCAATTCTATGCGTTTTTCATTTAAATAATCCGAAAACAGCATACCCGTTTTTTGTTTAAATAACTTAGAAAAATATGGTGAACTTATACCCAGGCTTTCTGCCAATAAAGGCTGGCTGTAATGCAAGGAGCAATCTTTGCTTATTGACTCACAAACAAAATCAATACTGTTGGTTTTTATTGTAATGGATTTTAAACTGTTGCAAAGTTTAATGGTTATTTTCATTATAAATTTTTCATCTACATCGTTTAAATCTTCAAAAAAATATAATGTTTCCGTAAGCATTTGTGTATCTTGAAAATATATACTAACAGATTCATATATTAATGGCAACAAGGAATAAAGCTTGCTTTTTTCACCGTTAAAAGATTCCATAAGTTTTTTTACAAAGTTAATAATATGATTTACCTGGTTCTTTTTTACAAAATTTCTAATATTTGACCTTGTTTGCTTTACAGTTTTAATTGAGAATTGACTTTTTTTATTCCACCAGGAAGTAAACTCTGTAAGTATATCAATTTGTTTACATAAATCATAGTAATTATAACAAACTTCGCTTAAAAAAACATTGTTTAATTGCGAATTTACCATCATTTGTTCCGTAAGCAAAAACCAAAGCTGCGTATATTCTTGTATTGTTGGCTCCGTTTCAAAAAAAAGCACAATAAACAACATCCCGTCATTTTTATAATGCCAAATATCAAAAATGCTTTTAATTCTATAAAAAGAGTTAAGCTGTGTATACTCTTTACAGCTTAACTCTCCTTTTAATAACAAGGCACTAAATTCGCCCTCATTTGCATAGGCAAAGTCCGGCATAATGCTTTTAGGATGCAAAACCTCATATTGCATTAGTTTTACATAGTTGCTATGTAAAGAATCAATTAATTTATCTTCCCTACTTAACATAAACCCCTACTTATTAACCTTTTTGAATGCCGCAATGGCACCGCCTATAACACCATTTTGTTGGTTTTGTTCAGAATACATAATACTTAAATTATTTGCCGGAAAAGGCTTTCTTGTATGATAAACTATTCTTTCTTCCAGTTTTTTTATTGGAAAACCTTCCATATGGGTAACACCGCCGCCAATAATAATATAGTCCGGATCTAATATGGTTATTTCCGTTGCTATCGGTATTGAAACCATGTCAATAAATTCTTGAACGGGTTTATCATTAACATTTTTAACAAAAACATCTTTAAAATCATAATTATTCTTTTCAACAATTTCAGCTAACATTTTACCTGATGCGAAAAGTTCTGCACAACCTTCATTGCCGCAGGTGCAAATATCCTTCATACCATATGTTGGTATATGCCCCAGTTCTGCGGCAACACCGTTTTTACCATACAGTATTTTTCCGTTTACGGCAATTACATTACCAAGGCCCGTACCTATATAAAAGCCTAAAACCATGCCGTCATGCAAATTATTTACATAACAATCATATTCAAATAAAAAGTTTACATCCCTATCGATAATTGTAGGGATATTTAACTTACTCTCCAAATAATCAACCACATTAATATTATCAAGCCCTTTTATATTGGGTGTGGAAAGCAAAACCTTGCGGCTTTTATCAATAGCTGAGGGGAAGCCTAAAGCAATTGCTTTAGGCTTTTTAGTGCCGATTTTATGTTTAATTAATTCGCAAAGATTTTCCATGGTGTTGTCACCAAAAATTTGCTTTACACTGCTAATTTCAAAGTCACTTAGTTGAAATTTTTCATCAACAAAGCCGCTTCTTATATTAGTGCCGCCAATATCCATGCTAAAAATAAAATCAGACATTTATTTTCCTCCATTATTTTGTTAGTTCTTTAAAATCCTGCTCCATTAAATCAAAGGCTTTATTTAAATCAGCATCTCTGCTAAACAAGCCGGAAGAGCCAACAACTAATATATCAGCGCCCGCATCAACAAGGGATTTAAATGTTCTGTTGTTGCAGCTGCCGTCTATTTGTATTTTATACTTATAGTTGTTTTTAACCTTCAGGTTAGCAGCATCTTCTATTTTTTTAAGCATTTGAGGTATAAAGGGTTGGCCGGCAAAGCCCACATCAACAGTCATTATTGTAATTTGATCAAGCCTTTCAATATAGTGTTGAATATAGCTTAGTGGTGTTGCAGGATTTAAAACTACCCCTGTTTTACAACCCAGGCTTTCTATATAATTCAGTGTTCTAAAAGCATCTGTGTTGATTGTTTCAGCATGCGGGCAAAGTATTTGTGCACCTGCTTGTGCGCTAAGCTCCAACCAGTCGGACGGATTTGTTGTCATAAAATGGCAATCCATAGGTATTGTTGCAACCCTGTTGAATGTTTTAACAAGATCCGGTGAAAGGGTTATGTTTTTACAAAAATGGCCGTCCATAATATCTACATGTAAATAATCCGCCCTTTTATTTAATATTTCCAGTTGATTCTTCATGTCCAAAAAGTCCATGCACATTAGAGAAACTGAAAATGCAACATTGTTAATCATATACTGCTCCTATACTTCAGATTTTTTGCTTGTTCCGAAGAATCTATCCAATGTAACGGCTATAATAATCAAAGCACCCATTGCTATTTGTTGGTAGTAAGCTGATAAGCCAACCATATTTATACCGTTGTTTATAATACCTATAATAATAGCACCTAATACAACCCTCGGTATTTTACCTATACCACCGAAAAAGCTTGTGCCGCCAATTATTGCGGATGCAATAGCAAAGGTTTCATAACCTGTACCTGCGTTGGGCTCGGCAGATGCTAAACGGCTGATATTAACCATACCTGCTAATGAAGCACAAATGCCGCTTATAACAAAGGCTAAAATAAAGTGTTTTTTAACATGAATACCTGCAAACCATGCAGCTTTTTTATTGCCGCCGATTGCATACAAGTTTCTGCCGGCCTTGCTCTTTGTTGTGAAGAACACTAAAAAGGCCGCTGTTAGTAAGGCTATAAAAATGGGTGTGGGTATTACGCCAAAAAGTTTACCGCCAAAAGTTCTTGCAAAGGCTACTGCAGGTACAGGGCGAGATTGTGCAAGAATAACTGTTAAGCCACGGAATATAGCTTGTGTACCCAATGTAATAATAAAGGGATGTAAGCCGGTTATGTTTATAAGGCCACCGTTTATTGCACCTACCAATGCACCAAAACCTATAACGCCAACTAACAATGTGGGTACAACGCCCCAGCCTGCTCCAAGCAATTTAGCACTTACAACGCCGGATAGCGCCATAACGGAGCCAACTGAAAGGTCTATGCCCGCTAATAGTATGCCAAAGAACTCACCGCAAGCCAACAATATTGTAATTGAGCTTTGCTCAATAATTTTAATTAGGTTATTTGTTGATACAAATGCCTTTGGCTCTAATGCACCAAAAACAATTAGCATTATAACCATTATTATTAAAGTTGAATATTTGGTCCAAAAATCACTGAATGTCATTTTGGGTTTTAAGGCTTTTTGCCTAACTTCTGCTTCTTTACTCATATTAACCTCCTAAATTATTCCGCAACAACTGTTGCTGAATAAGCTAATTTTTCTTCAGTTGCATCTTCTATATCATATTCACCGTTTATTTTACCTTCATAATAAACAAGTATTCTATCACATACTGCTAACAATTCGGGCATCTCCGACGAAACAACAATAACGCCTATGCCCTCATCGCACAATGCACGCATTAGCTTATAAATTTCCGCTTTTGTACCTACGTCTATACCCTTTGTAGGCTCATCGAAAATAATTAATTTACAGCCTGAGGCCATCCACTTTCCAAGTATAACTTTTTGTTGGTTACCACCTGAAAGTTCAACAATAAGCTGATCCATAGATGCACATTTTACATTCATAGCATCAATTTGCTCTTTTGCTACTCTAACATCATCCTTATTATCAATCAAGCCCCACATACCGCTCATTTTTGCTTTTTTAAGCCTTTTTGCTACAGATATGTTTTCCTTAATGGAAAAGTTATGGAAGAAGCCTGTTTCACGTCTGTTTTCCGTAACCAGAGCAATTCCTTCTTTTAAAGCCTCATAAGTATTATTGATTTTTAATGTTTTACCATTTAGGATTATTTCACCGCTCTTAATGGGTACTGCGCCATATATGGCCTCCATTGTTTCAGACCTGCCGCTTGCCACTAAGCCGGAAAACCCTAATATTTCGCCTTTTTTAACTACAAAGTTAATATCCTTAATATACTCATCTTTCCTTGTAAGGTTTTTAACTTCAAGTACAACTTCTCCGCCATGTTGATGGTCTGCTTTTTGCACTTGGTATTTGTTTTCCAATTCCCTACCAACCATCATTGTAACAAGATCATCTATTGTTACATCCTTTATATCGTGGGTGCCAACATATGCTCCGTCCTTAAGTACGGAAACTCTATCACCGATTTGCATAATTTCTTTTAACTTGTGGGATATATAAACTATGCCTTTGCCTTCTTCTTTAAGCTTTTTAATAATATCAAACAAGTTGTTAACTTCTTCATCCGTCAGTGATGATGTGGGTTCGTCCATTATTATTACATTCGCATTAAAAGCAACAGCTTTAGCAATTTCAACCATCTGTTTTTCTGATATTCTCAGGGCGGAAACAGGTGTTTCCGGGGCATAATCCAAGCCTATATCATTAATATACTCCTTTGTTTTTTTAAGCATTTCAGCCTTATTAACAACCGGTATACCAAGTACGCTTTTTTCTTCAAGTTTTCCTAAAAATATGTTTTCCTGTATACTAAGCTGATTTATTACGGATAACTCCTGATAAATAATGCTAATACCCAATTTGCTTGATAATGCAGGTGTAAGCTTATCATATGTTTCGCCACCAATAATTACTTCGCCGGATGTTGGTGTATATGCCCCTGAAAGTATTTTCATAAGGGTAGATTTACCTGCGCCGTTTTCACCCAAAAGCACGTGAACTTCCCCTGGCCTTATATCGAAGTTTACATCTTTTAAAGCTACAACACCCGGAAACTTTTTGGTAACGTTTCTCATTTCAACTAAATTTTGCATTAAAAGTTTCACCTACTTTCAACTTAAATAAAAATAGGGGACAAAGTCCCCTATTAAGTAAACCAATTATTGCTTTTTAATAAGGAAAGCATCAACATATTCAACGGGAACTTCTGCTTCTAAGTCAATAGCTGCGCCTGTTTCAATGTATGATAACAATAATTCAAATGCTCTTGCACCGATACCTGCGGGGTCTTGAGCAACTGTTCCTGTTAGCTCGCCTGCTTCAACAGATGCTACTGCGTCCGGGTTTCCGTCTGTTCCATAAACAAGAATATCTAAATTACTTGCTTTAACTGCTTCTAAAGCACCCATAGCCATTGTGTCGTTGCAGCAGTAAATTGCTTTTAAATCCGGATGTTTTGTAATATAGTTTGTTGCAACGTCATAAGCTTTTGTTCTGTCCCAGTCAGCAGGTTGAGATTCTACCAATTCGATGTTCTCTGCTGCATCAAAGGCTGATTTTGCGCCGTCTGCACGGTGTTTACCGGAAGCATTGCCTGCTTTGCCTTCGATTATAGCAACTTTACCGCCTTCGGGTAAGCTTGCAACAATATCATCACCGGCTATTTTACCAACAGCTACGTTATCTGTTGTGGTAAAGCCCATTACATTGCCGCCAAGTGCTTTAAGTGCATCAATATCAACTTTTTCGTCAATATTAATTACATAAATACCTTCGCGCATAGCTTGAGCAATTGCATTGTTCAAGTTTGTCGGTGAAAGGGGTGCAACACCAATGGCTTTATAACCTTTACCAATGGCGTTTTCAAGGATCAATAGCTGGCCCTCTACATCTTCTTCACTGTTAGCTGCAAAGATATCAACTTGAACGCCGAGTTCTGCTGCTTTATCTTCAATGCCTTTTTTCATTGTCTCCCAGAAAGGATTGCCTAAAGCTTTAAGGATAATAGCAACTTGTGCATCTTCTGCCATTGCAAAAGGAACTGCACCGATGATTAGCATTAATGCCAATACGATAGATAAGATCTTTTTCATAAAATACCTCCAATTTTTATCTGAGTAATCGTTTACTCAAAGTAAACAATATACTCTTTTTTTATTATATACTTAAGATTATACCATTAAAACCATTAAAGTAAATATAAAAATTTTAATATTTTAGATTTTTTATTATAAATTTTTAGATATATTGCTCTGTTCTTTTAAAGCTTGCCACCTTTTAAGGCGGGTAAACGTTTTCCCGTATTAAAATTTTTATATGAATATTTATTAAAACTTATACATTTATACACTTCCTTCAGTTAAGCCTTGTTTATTAAGACTATAAAACATAAAAAATCTTTATATAATAAATTTAACTCTGAAATGTAATATCATATTTAATTATTTTGCATATTGACTAATTAAACCCTCGCTCCAATTTACATTACATTAACAAGCCCATTAAAAACAACTTATTTTATTATGTTATAATAATACTAATTTTACTTTGGAGGTCATTATGAACGCCATATTTTATTTTTCAAGCACGGGCAACAGCCTTAACATTGCTCAAGAATTACAAAAAATACTGGGTGGCGATATTTATTACATGCCCTCATTTAAGGGCGATGTAAAAAAATACGACAAGTTAATTTTTGTTAGCCCCATATACCTGTTCGGGCTGCCCATACCCACAGACAATTTTTTAAGCAAACTCAAAACAAACCTGCCCTGTTATATGGTGCTGAACTATGGAGGAGCCTCCTTTAGCGCCCCCTATTATACCTATAAACAAATGCGGAAATATGGCCTTAATGTACAGGGAATATATAAGTTAAAAATGCCTGAAAACTTTACACTGTTTTTAACCGTGGCGGTTTTTTATATAAAAGCTCTGTTGAAAAGTTTGCCAAAACGCATAAAAAATATTGCACAAGCAATAAAGGCAAACGAAACAAATATACCCAAAAAGCCCTTTTTTAACTTTGATAATTTGCACTTTAAAGGCAGGGCAAATTGGTACAGCTTGGCTCAAAGCTTCAGCGTAAGCGATGCTTGCTCTCTTTGCGGCAAATGCATAAATATTTGCCCTACAAATAACATAAAAGCGGAAAACGGAAAAATTATTTTTGCCGACAACTGCGTATCCTGCCTTGGCTGTTATCACCGTTGTCCTCAAAGGGCAATATGTTACAAGGGCAAGCCTCCTAAAAAGCCTTATGTCAATACAAACATAAATGAAGATACTTTGCAAAAGAATATTTTAAGCCCATAATATGGGCCTTTTTATTTGCATATTTTTATTTATTTTAAGTTTTGTTATAATAAAGCATAAAAATCAAGGAGCAATATTTATGAATATACCGAAAAAATTAAAACAGGGCGATACATTAGCCATAGTAAGCCTATCCGCCGGCACATTGGGGGAGCCCTTTTGTAAGCATAATGTAGATATTGCCACAAAACGTATAAAGGATATGGGGCTTATACCCTTGTTTATGCCCCATTCTCTAAAGGGCATAGAATATGTTGAAAATCATCCGGAAAAACGTGCTGAAGATTTAAAAGCCGCCTTTTTAAACCCCGATGTAAAGGGAATAATATCCGCAATAGGTGGTATTGATACATTTAAAACATTGCCTTATTTAATGGAGGATAATAAGTTTATTGAGGCTGTAAATAAAAGTCCTAAAATATTTACAGGTTTTTCCAACACTACAGTAAACCACTTGATGTTTTATAAATTAGGCATGCAAAGTTATTACGGCCCCGCAGTATTAACGGATATTGCCGATATAGGGCCGGATATGCTTCCTTACACAAGAGAGGCCTTCAATACATTCTTTGAAAACAATACCCAAAGGGAAATTAAACCCAGCCCTGTATGGTATGAAGAAAGAACGGATTTCAGCATAAATGCTTTAGGCTCAGAGCGAATTGCCCATAAGGAAACAAGTGGTTTTGAGCTTTTACAGGGGCCTTCTTGTTTCAGCGGAGAATTGCTTGGGGGCTGCTTGGAAAGCTTATATGAAATGATAGCATCGGGAAGGCAAGAGGGTCAGTTGGAAACTTGCCAAAAATACAAAATATTCCCTTCAAAGGAGGAATGGGAAAATAAAATAATGTTCTTGGAAACCAGTGAAAATTGTTCACCGCCAGAATATATAAAAACCGCATTGGAAGCCTTTAAGGCCTATGGTATATTCGATGTTGTTTCGGGCATACTTGTGGGCAAGCCTCAAAATGAAATATATTATGAAGAATATAAGCACATTTATCGCAGTGTTGTACCTGGCCATGTACCCATATTGTATAATGTAAACTTCGGTCATGCCTATCCACGCACTGTGCTGCCCTATGGTAAAATGGCCTATGTGGATAGCAAAAGGCAAATTATAGAGTTTTAAACCAAGCATAACAAGCCTAAATAGCTACCCTTGACAAAAAATAAGCTTTGTTCTAACATTGTTTTATTAACAATTAAGGAGGCTTTTAGCCTATGAAAACCGTTATGTTGGTAGCCGGCGGAAAATGGCAGGTTCCATTGGCAAAAAAAATTAAAAGTATGGGCTACCGCCTTGTGTGCAGCAACCTTTACCCCGACTCCCCGGCCTTTGAATATGCAGATTACAGCGAAGTTGCCGATGTATTAGATATTGAGCGCAACTTTGAAATAGCTAAAAAATATAAAATATCCGCCATAGTAAGTGATCAATCGGATATTGCCACACGCACAATAGCATATATAGCAAGCGAGCTTAAATTGCCTACAAACGGCGTTGCCTTTGCAAATCTTTTCAGCAATAAGGTTGAAATGCGCAAACATTGCCAAAAAACAGGTTTTCCTTCACCAAAATTTGCCGCCTGCCACAATGTTGATGATGCCCTGGGCTTTTATAATATAGAAAAAAATAAAATAATATTAAAACCCCATGACTCTCAGTCAAGCAGAGGAGTATATATAGCCAACAGCCCTGAAGATGTTATAAAATACTTCCCCTTAAGTCAGGAGCAAAGCCATGGGGATATGACCGTAATAGTTGAGGATTATATAGAGGGTACGGAGTTTACCGTAGACGGTATATTTATAGACGGAAAGCATCATACTTTGGCTATATCAAAGAAGAAACACTTTGAGTTTAATCAAAACATAGCATCCGAGCTTTTGTTTTCCAACTATGACGATGTTTTTGACTATGATATGTTGCGCCAACAAAACAACCTGCTTATGGACAGCACAGGTGCACAAATGGGCCTGAGCCATAATGAGTACAAGTTTATGAACGGCAAATATTACCTTGTGGAAATGAGCAACAGGGGTGGCGGCAATATGATAGCCTCCCATATAGTGCCCTTAATAAGCGGTGTTGACAACTACCAAATATACTTAAAACAGGCCTTGGGGCAAAATATAGGCAGTATTGAGCAGTATAAAAATCATCCCACACATAAATATGTAATGCTTAAATTTTTAAACGATGCTGATTACAGGCAGAATAAAAAGGGAATTATAAGTAAAATTGACGGTTTGGAAGAACTTAAAGCTTCCATGGGTATGCTGGAAATACAGGTACACTGCAATGTCGGTGAGCATATGGGGCCTGTAACCGATGACAGCAAGCGCATGGGCTTTTATGTATCCTTTGCGGATTCTTTGCTTCAAATTAAAAATATAGATAATAATGTAAAAAATACCTTAAAAATAGAATTGGAGGCTTAATATATGGCTATTATGCAGGATATTATAGATTATATTATAGAAAACAGGGTATCTTCCACAGAGGTGGCCGATTGTTTGGGCAAAAGCGGTGTGCTTGAAAATGCTAATGCAGTAAACAGGGGCATTTTCAGGGTTGGCCCCGTACGTTGGATATACGGCTACAACAACAGCAATTGGAGTGTACATGAGCAAGCTCGTGATGTTAAGCGGGACGAGATTGTGCTTATAGAGCTTTTTAACTGCGGTGACAGAGCCTCCATAGGTGAACTTGTAAGCAAGTTTATTATACTGTACCGCCGGGCTGCCGCAATTGTATCTAGCCAAAAGCTCAGGGACGGCAACGACCTTATAAAAAACAACTACCCCGTTTGGTGCAATGGTTTTACGCCCATAGGAACATTTAACATAAAGAATGAAGAGCCCCTTGATGCCGAAATATTGGCCGACAGAAAAGCAAAATATGACGGTGCAATAGCAGTATGTGATGACAGCGGCGTTGTAATTATACCTCCGGATAAGGTTACTCCCGAATTTTTACAAAAGCTTCATGATATTGAGGAGCAGGAAGATATTTGGTTTGATTTGCTCGATAGAAAAAAGTGGGATACCTTCGATATTGTTTGCTTAAAAAAATATAAAAACAAATAAAAAAGGCTAACGCCTAGCTTATATAGGTTTGTATTGTATAGTAAGAATTTATTGGGAGGATCTGCAATGACTGTAAAGAAAGCAAGAAAGATTAGAAACTATTTAATGATCACGGGTTTAATCACTATGCTGTTGGCATACTTTTATGAACCGTTGTTTTATATAGGCATTGTAATTACATTTTCATGTTTGATTCCGCATTTTCTTTATAACAAATGCCCTAACTGTGGAAAGCAACTTAGAGGAAACGAGGGAAATTTTTGTCAATATTGCGGAAAAAGGACAGACGATTAAATCCCCGTTTGTTAGATTAATAAATCCCAGTTTGTTGAGATGGTAGTTGCACAAATCCGTGTATTTCTTCATA
>JAAZPT010000240.1 GCA_012797085.1 Christensenellaceae bacterium
AAGTTATAAAAGAAAAATACAAGAAGCATATTTAGCAATGCAGCTGGAAACCAAATATTCCAAAAATCAGATACTTGAAAGCTATTTAAACTCAATATATTTGGGTGAAAATTACTATGGTGTTAAAGTGGCTGCAAAAGGGTATTTTGATAAAGAACTTGAAGAGCTATCATTAAGGGAATGTGCAATATTAGCAGGAATAGCAACAAACCCTTATTATTATAATCCACATAGAAATTATTATTTAAGAAGTTCAGAGGAAACTAACTATATTGCAATTACCAATAATAGAACTAATTATGTTTTAAGGGCTATGTATGAAAATCAGTTTATTACTCAAGAAGAATATTTAGCTGCTTTAAATGTTGACAGCGCTAATATAGTAAAAGAAAAAGCCAAAGATCCAGTATATAAGCATGCACATTACGTTGAATATGCAATTCAAGAAATAATAGATGTATTTATAAAAATAAGAGGGCTAGAAAATACTCCTGAAAATAGAGCAGCAATGGAAAACGATATTAGAACAGGTGGATACCATATTAAGTTAGCTTTAGATCCTGATATACAAAATATTCTTGAAGATACAATAGAAAACTGGAAAAATTATCCGGGTTTGGCAAACCCAAATGATAGTATTCATCGTGTTAAAAATGCAGATGGAACATATCAAGAAATTATTCAACCACAGGTTTCGGCTGTTGTTTTAGATTATAGAACTGGTGAATTAAAAGCTATTGTTGGTTCAAGAACAAGACCAACTCAACTGAAAACGTTAAATAGAGCAATAGATATGAAAATGCCTGTAGGTTCATCAATAAAGCCATTATCAGTGTTCGCGCCGGCAATAGAATTAGGGGCATCTCCAGCAAGTGTTGCATATAACATGCCTATACCTATCCAAGGATGGCTTGATGAAAATAGAGTTCCAACTTGGCCAAAAAACTATGGTGGCGGAAGTTATACAGGTGTTGAAACTTTACGTGAAGCTTTAAAAAGAAGTCACAACACATCAACTGCTTATACATTAATGAATTATGTTGGTGTTGATAGGGCGGTGGACTATTTATTAAAAGAAGGTGTGGATAGAAATAATATTGATGCAACCCCTTTCGGAGTTTCCTTGGGTTCAAGTGGTATTACTCCAGTTCAGATGACGGTTGCATTTGGTGTAATTGGAAATGGTGGAGTATACCAAGAACCAATTTCTTTTTTAGGAATATCGGATAGCAATGGCAATGTTATTTACGATAGCCATAAAAACCAGGAACGTAGGCAGGTTTTTAAGCCATCAACTGCTTGGTTAACAATAGATATGCTAAAAGATGCAGTAAACTCCGGTACAGGAACAGCAGCAAAAATAAAAGGACAAACTGTTGCAGGTAAAACTGGAACAAATAGTGAACAAAGAGGGGTTTCTTTTGGAGGATTAACTGGTTGGTATTCATCTTTTATTTGGGTAGGCCATGACAATTATAAGCCTTTAAATTCCAAAACCACAGGGAGTAGGGCAGCTATTCCAATATGGAAATCATATATGGAAAAGATTCATGAACTGAAAAATCTTCCCAATAAACCTATTATGGATGGAGATGCTTCAGATTATGGATTAAAAAGAGTTACCACTTGTGTTGTAAGTGGTCAACTGGCAACTGATGCCTGTATGAATGATAACATGGGTTATGGTGTTGTTACAGATTATTGGTCAGAACAAAATGTACCTAGAGTTGAATGTCAAATGCATAAGAATATGAGTATTTGTTCCTCCTCAAATGCATTAGCTACTCAGTTTTGTCCACAAGAATTGATACAAAATAAAGGTGTGCTTATTATTCCTGAAGGTCATCCTTTATATCCTTTAATTAACTCTCAATATGCTACAACA
>JAAZPT010000002.1 GCA_012797085.1 Christensenellaceae bacterium
ATTTGCCCAGCAAATGAATGTATTTTAAAGCCAGAAGAATATGAAATTGCAGCCAAAAAATTTATTGAAGCTATAAATGAAGAGGCTGTTTTTGATGATGAAATAACATTAACACAACAAGATATACTAAGCCAGGATGAATTTGGTACTCTTGCCAATTTGGAAAGGGTTAAAGGTACATTATTAGGGGAAGCTGAAAGGCTTAAATCAGGTTACCCTCCGGAACATTCACAAACATGGCTGCATTTACTTTATAATGAATGGACTTGGATAGGCGATTATCTATCCAACCCTATTATTGTATTGGATAATCCCGCACAACTTCAGGCCAAGCAAGACTCAACGCAAAAAGTATATTTAAACAATTTTAATGATGCTTTAATAAATGGTTTGGTTTTTAATAAGCAAAAAGATCTTGTAATTGATTATGATAATTTTTATAACATCCTTTTTAATTCCAAAAGCACAAAATTACTGCTAAGTGATTTACAACGCGGCCTTGGTAAATTTAAGTCGGATAGTTTAATTAAGTTTGAAAGTATAGGTATAGCTAATTATCAATCGCAAATAAAACTGCTTATAAAGGATTTAATTAATTATAAACAAAATAATTACACAATATTGTTATTTGCAGGCAGTAATACAAGGGCAAACCGTTTAAACAAAACCTTAGCCGAGTTTAATTTAAGCTCAAAACACTTTGATAATGAAATAATAGAAAATGAAATTAACATATTGCCAATATCAATAAACACCGGTTTTGTATGGCCTAACAACAATCTTTTGTTTATTGCAGATGGTGATGTTTACGGCTCCAGTTATAAAAAAGTAAAAAAGAAAATTGAACATAGTGAAAAAATCGCCTCATATACTGAGCTTTTCATTGGCGACTATGTTGTTCACGAAACTTACGGTGTTGGTGTTTATAAAGGCATTAAAGCTATAAGTAGAAACGATAGCACCCAAGAATATTTAATTATAGAATATGCCGGCAGCGATATTTTATATGTTCCCACAGATCAATTTGATAGAGTACAAAAATTTGCATCCTCCGAGTCTGTTAAGCCCAGCATAAATAAGCTTGGGGGCACGGAATGGCAAAATAAAAAGAATAAAGTTAAAGCAGGGCTAAAAAAACTTGCCTTTGATTTGTTGAGTTTATACGCTGAAAGGCAAAAAAATACAGGTTTTGCCTATAGTAAAGATACCCCTTGGCAAAGGGAGTTTGAGGACGATTTTCCTTATGAATTAACACCGGACCAAGAAAACAGCTTAAAAGATATTTATTCCGATATGGAAAGCAACCGCAACATGGATAGGCTTTTATGTGGTGATGTTGGTTATGGTAAAACTGAAGTGGCTTTAAGAGCTGCATTTAAAGCCATAACGGATAATAAACAAGTGGCTTTTTTAGCACCTACAACTATACTTGTACAACAACATTATCAAACAATGTTGAAACGCTTTGCGAATTTCCCTGTAAACTGTGATTCAATAAGTCGTTTTAAAACCAGAAAAGAGCAAAAACAAAGCTTGGAAAATCTTGCTGAAGGTAAAACAGATATTATAGTCGGTACACATATGTTACTTGCCAAGGATGTCCAGTTTAAAAATTTAGGCCTGTTAATTGTTGATGAAGAGCAACGCTTTGGTGTATCCCATAAGGAACTTATAAAAAACTTAAAGAAAAATATTGACGTGCTTACCCTTACCGCAACCCCTATACCACGAACATTATATATGTCCATGATAGGTATTAGGGATATGAGTATATTGGAAATGCCACCGGAGGATAGGCTAACTGTAAAAACCTATGTGCTTGAATATAATAATACATTAATAAAAGATGCTATTATGCGAGAGCTTAACAGGGGTGGGCAGATATACTTTGTATATAACAAAGTTAGTAAAATACATGAAATGTATGAGAAGCTAAAATATTTAGTTCCTGAAGCCAGAATATGTGTTGCCCATGGTCAAATGCGCGAAACCCTTTTAGAAAACACAATGATGGATTTTTATTCGGGAGCTTATGATATTTTACTATGTACAACAATAATTGAAAACGGCTTGGATATACCCGAGGCTAATACTATAATAGTATATGATGCCGACAAGTTTGGCCTATCTCAACTTTATCAACTTAGGGGCCGTGTTGGTAGAAGTTCAAGGCAAGCATATGCCTACTTTACTATAAGGCCTGACTATATGCTAAGCGAAGTGGCTCAAAAAAGGCTTATGGCTATTAGAGAGTTTACAGAATTCGGTGCAGGGTATAGAATTGCTTTAAGGGACTTGGAAATTAGAGGAGCGGGAAATATTTTCGGTCCTGAACAAAGCGGTCACTTGGCTACTGTTGGTTTTGACATGTATCTGAAGATGGTTGAACAAGCCTTAAACGAAGCTCAAGGCAAACCCTCAGCCCCTGACGACG